>NZ_VORB01000006.1 GCF_007995015.1 Luteibaculum oceani | reverse complement strand
TACTTGGATATAAAAAGAGCGGGGATTAACTATGTTGACGTGCTCGAAGCACTATGGCTATATTAAACTTAGTCCGCTCTTTTGTTCTTTCTGTTTATTTGAGAATATAATCTTTTGCAAGCTTAGGTTGTGTATAAGCAATAGCGGTTTAAGTGCAAACTTGAACCGCTATTGTGTTTAATAGAGAATCTTTCAAGCTGAAAGATTAGTGATTAGAATCCGCTACTGCTCTTACGCGAGACCGCTGGCAAATAGAAAACCAATCTCACATCTGAACATTATTCTCCTCTGGAAATTGTTTTGGAATAATCTTGGAATCTTCCTCCAACAGCTGCCGCAAATCAATTTCAATACCCCTCGCAATTGAGGAAATCGGAACATCATTTGCCGACCCTTCAAATGGATTTTCACCAACCGTTCCAATCCGTTGCATGGTATGAAATACCCAAGAAACAATGGTACAAAATGGAACTGCTAACCAAGTAAAACACCAACCCCACGAAAAATCATTGGATAAACTTTCTGCAATTTTTGCGAACTCAGGTACAATCCCAAACGGAAATAATATCAAAAATATCCACACGAACATATACGACAGGGTAGCATATTGACGAGGGTATGGGAAATTCTTGATTCGCTCTGATTTACCTTGCAGGGTAAACATTTCTTCCAACACGTTTTCTAATTCCAAAAAGGCAAACTCCCAAATCAAACCTTGCTCTTTGAGCTCCCGAATATGCTTGGACTGTAAATAAAGTGTGGCCGCCGCTTTGTTGTTTTTACTCAATATATATTCCCATTCATCCGCTTCGAGGTAATGAAATAAATCATCTTCTATGCCAAACACTTTTTCTGGTATGTGAATCACTTTTGCCCATTCCCGATTAGTGCGATGTAGCCCAAAAGTTTCCCATTTTTTGTTTTGTCGCATGGCATGACGCAAGGCCGTCAGCCATGCAATATGACGATAAACCAAAATTCTACGATGTTCGTTTAGTTCAGCTTCGGAAACAGGAACAGATGCTTTTTCATTGGTCACCATGTCTTTGGTTTTCATACCCCAGGTGCGGGAAGTATTGACAACTCCACCCCAAATTTTTCGTGCTTCCCATATTCTATCGTAGGCAGCATTGTTTTGAAAACCGAGAATAAAAGCAACCGCAGTACCGATCAGCGCAACAGGTGTCCATGGAACATTCAAAAACGTTAACCCCAGGGTATCATATAGCAGCACAACGACAGTAGAAAAAGCGAGGAACCCGAAAGTTTCCCAACGGGTCCAATGCAACATTTCTTTTGTGGAATATCGAACTTTTGTTAGCATTTGTCTTAGTTAAAATTTTCGCTAAGGTGTGCCTCAAATCGTTTCAAATCCTCCTCTACCTCGGGGTTTTTCATTACGTCATGACAAGCAAAAGTCGGTAAGGGTTGCATTCCGAAAAATTTGAAATTCATGTGCTGTGGGAAAAGTAAATCATCCACCGATTTGCCTGCGAACAAATATTCACTAGCATCGTCAAAGGCTTCTTTAGGCGCATTGAAGGTCAATGACATCATGTATTTTGTTTCTGTCAAAAGTCCCCCTGCTCCATAATTTTCTTTTGGTGATTTGGCACTCCTACCATCTCCATTGCAAAGTTTTCCGAACATCCCTGCCGTGTAAACTTCATCCATATATTTTTTGAAACTCCAGGTTACGCCCATCCAGTTAACAGGCGTTTGCAGCAATACAATATCCGCCCAAAGGTGCTTTTCGATTTCCTCATCCACATCGTAGTTATCTTTCATGGTAGTGGTTTTGACTTCATAGCCTTTACCTTTGAAAAATTCGGTAGCCTTTTCTGCTAATGTTCCATTCAGTTTACCCTCTGCAAATGGGTAATATTGATGTCCGTTGATGATAAACACTTTTTTCATTATACTTTTGATTTTTGACTTTTTAAATTTTTTAAAACACTGATCAACTCATCGGGATTAGGGCGATTTCTGTAATCCGCTTTGCTTTCCGAATATCGAATAATACCTTCCTGGTCAATGATAAATCTGGCAGGCATCGGCAAGGCCCATTCATCATTTCCTTGTTGAACTTCGAGATTGATATTGAATTTATCCCGGTACAATTCTTTCAAATCTTCCGGATAGAAAAACTTTAATCCGAATTGAGCTGCCAACCCATTCTTTGCATCATGCAGAATATCAAAATTCAATTTCTGCATGTCGCTGATTTTTCTAAGAAATTGTGGCAGCTCAGGAGAAACACCCAATAAGGTTGCCCCGTTTTCTTCAATTTCAGGAAGGTATTTTTTCAGGTTGGCTAAATCGGCGTTACAGTAAGGACACCAGACCCCTCTATAAAATGTAAGCACTAGCATCCCTTTGGATAAAAGTTCTTCGCTTGAAACTGCCTCTCCATTTTGATTGAACAATTGAAAGGCAGGAGCTTTTCGCCCCACTTTTAGCACTTTGTTCTGGATACCCGATTTTTCTAGATCATCGGTTGCTTTATGCATGATTTGCAAGTAAGAAGGTGGTAAATTACCTTCAATCCTTTGTTTAATGCTTTCCAGTTTTTCTTGAAAATCCATTATCGTTATTTTAGATTACTAATCCTTTATTGATTTGTTTTGCCGATACAAAATTGCACCTTATCTTTGTATCGTCAAAATAGATTTATTAGATAATAATCATCGTATTAATAGATAATGAACCTTCAATTTTTAAAATACTTTGTGGCCTTAGCTGAGCTAGGCAACTTCACCCAGGCTGCGGAGAAAGTTTATGTAGTACAATCCACTTTTTCTACAGGTATCAAAAAACTGGAGCAACAACTCAATTGTAAATTGTTCTATCGAGACAATCGTCAGGTACGGTTAACAGATGAGGGGAAACAGCTATTGCCAAAAGCCAGACAAATGCTGGGGACCTGGAACGAAATGGAAAGCATTTTTTCAGAAGAATATTGCAAACCCCTAAAGTTAGGCGTGGTAAGTGAAATAGACTTTAACGCCATTGTACCCTTGCTAAAATCTTTTCACGAGTTATATCCCAACATCGAAACCCAAATCATTGAAAACAGCGAGTCGGAATTGCACCAGATGCTTAAAAGTGAAAGTATAGATGGCTATTTTCAGAAGTATATACCGTTTGACCATAGTGATTTTAAATACCACCTAATCCGAAAAGACAAACTGGTTTTGGCAGTACCCAACAATCATCCTTTTGCCTCCAAAAGCAAACTACCCATACAAGCCATTGATAAACAAAGTTTAATTGAACGGACAAATTGCTCTTTGTATGAGGAGGTGGAAGTATGCCTCAAAGAAAAAAATATTCAACCGAATGTAGTGTTCCGCGCCAAGGGAGATGATGCTGCAAAAGCTTTGGTCGCTTCCGGTATTGGGATCTCATTGGTACCCGATATTGAAATCAAATATCCAAATGTGAAATACATACCGATTGCGGACGTGCAATTCGACCGCAAGATATTTCTGATTTGGAAAAAAGGGAGTGTTTCCAAGACTATGGAGAATTTGCTGAAAATTTGAAAACTGCCACCAATCGAGTAGACGGCTCCGCCCCTAATTAAAGGAACGGAGTGCGCCTCTCACACCACTGTACGTACGGGTTTCGTATACAGCGGTTCGTAAAGCATAGGGTACACCGAAAACCCCTTTCCGCTACTTCTAAGCATAGGCTATCCAAAGATTCCTATGCGAATTTTCACTTCACAATACCTTCAGTCCTTCCCTACTGCTGTGAGGCCTCCTGTGTAGGGGCTAGCTACACACGCTCGTTTCTTGCAGGTACTATGAACTCGGCTGACTTCCTAACCGCTATGGCAGTTAGGATCTCCCCGGGTAAGGACAACTTCCTTCCTCCGATTCCTGCGGCATCTACCAAATAGAGATTGTTGGTTACGGGCTTTACAAAGAGGTGCTTGCTTACCCTCTCTATATGGCCTCGGTATGCCGTTCTTGTTCGTCAGTACCAGACTTTGCCGTTTGGCTTCCTTCACTGCATAGCTCACGCTAAACCAGCTTGCCACTTGCTAAAAGGCTTCAGCAACTCGCCTTTAAGGGACTTGCACCCTCTGGAATTATAGCTATCTTCGATAGCTTGTGCCCATGCAGGGCACACACAATGGCTATAAAAAATAGCGGTTTAAGTGCTTAATCGAAAATGAATTTTATAAATTTAAGGACTGTACCAAACCGAAAAGTCCGTGAGTAAAACCCGCTACTTTTCATATACAAGACCGTTGTAACCAATTAAGTGCACTCCCCCAGCGTTAAAGGGTTTTCAAGAAGATTTTAGGCAATAGAAAAACTGCTTTTATAATTACCTATCTTTGGATTGTGAAGAGTTTGGAAGAAATAAAATCTCAATTAGCTCAGCTTAAAACGGAACTTTCGAAAAAGTACCCTATTGCTTCGATGGCAATTTTTGGTTCTGTAGCCAGAAGTGAAGCCACGGAAAATAGCGACATTGATATTTTAGTGGAATTTGATGGTAAAATCGGTTCTAGATTTATTTCTCTTGCAAATGAACTTGAATCTTCTCTCAAAAACCGCGTTGACCTTGTTTCTAGAAAAGGTATAAAACAAAAATATTTCGAGCGCATTAAATCGGATTTAGTTTATGTCTAAAAGGGATAATGACCTCTTATTAGAAGACATGCTCGAAGCGGCAGAAAAAATCGAAAAATACACGGTAGGCTATGATTTTGATAAGTTTTCTAACGAAGACAAAACCATAGATGCTGTAATTAGAAACTTCGAAATCATTGGAGAGGCTGCTAACAGAGTAGATCCAGACTTTAAACTCGAAAGTCCCGAAATTGAATGGAGGAAAATAACTGGCTTCCGAAATAGGTTAATTCATGAGTATTTTGGGGTTGATATAGAAATCCTTTGGCAAATTATTGAAGATGACATCCCAGATTTGATAGACTACCTTAAACAAATCCTGAATAAAAATTAACTGGTTACAACATAGAACTAAGCTAAAAAACAAGTAAAAAACTATATTTTTAAGCTGCTCTTGTGTATCCTTCCCCTTTTTCGGACAGGGTTTAAATAAACATATTCTTCTTTAATGATACAATGTTTTCCTCAAGGGGTACCCCTTGAGGAAAACGACTTTTGTATTCACAAGGCGCCTTTCTGCCAAGGGATGTATGTGGGTGATTGTAGTTGTACTCATGTTGCCATTTTTCTGCCAGTATGCGTAGTTGATCCAAGCCATCGAACCAATATGCATCCAAGATGTCTTCTCAAAAGAAACTAATAAAGCGTTCTATAAAACTGTTTTGCATTGGTCTCCCTGGTTGGATGAACTGGATTGTAATGGCTTTGCTTTTACACCAGTTCTGGAACGCATGAGATATAAATTCAGGTCCGTTATCTACCCTAATCTTTTTGGGTAATCCTATTTCTTCCTCTAGTTGGGTGAGCACTCTAATCACTCGCTGTGCAGGAAAACCTACACCACATTCGATAGCTAAGCTCTCACGGTTACAATCATCAATAACATTAAAAATCCTAACTCTGCGTCCATCACTAAGCGCATCACTCGTGAAGTCCATACTCCACGTTTGATTTAACTCTTGTGGGCGTGTTAACGGCTCTTTTATTCTTGCTGGAAGTCTTTTCTTGCGTTTTCTGGCGATTCTAGCTTCATACTGCGATACACTCTTAAAACACGTTTCCTGTTCCATTTTAAGCCCTGCTTGCGAATACGCTCGTAGTATTCATCAAATCCTCGGGTGGGAAGTTGTTCTGCCAATTCATTGAGCTTATCAATAACCTCTGTGTCATCTTTTTTACTCTGATAGTACCACATCGAACGATGTAAATTCATTACACCACAACAACGCTCAATACTAGCCTTATAAGATCCTAAGAGGTATTTAACAACTTCCCGCTTCGCAGCGGGCTTTACCACTTTTTTGACAGAACGTCCTTTAGCATGGTATTATCAAGGCTCACATCTGCTTACATCCGCTTGAGCTTCCGATTCTCTTCTTCGAGTTCCTTGAGGCGCTTAAGGTGACTTGCCTCCATAACTGCGTAATTCTTACGCCACTGGTAAAAAGTAGCCTTACTTATTCCTAGCTCTCGGGCTATCTCATCCGCTGAACGTCCGTTCTCATTCTCTTTAATAGCCTTAATAATCTGACTCTCGGTAAACTTGCTTCGCTTCATAATCTCAGTTTAAAGTTACTTACTTTTCTACTTTTAAACTGTCTGATTTTTAGGGAAGGCTACACACTCATTAGCTTCCATATAGCTCCTTGGCATTGTAATCAATACTTATTGCCTTTTAGTATTCCACATTGAAACAGTCCTGTTTTAGGGGATTAAGTTGATTTGCAAAATGCAATTAACTTATTTACCCTTATATCTTTTAAACCACTATCCTACTGCTAGATACAATTTATAATTAAAAAGTACAGGGGGAGTCCTACGGTGATGTTCATCGGGAAGGTAATTCCCAAGGCCATAGGTAAATAAAGCCCCGAATTTGCTTTTGGGTTCGCCATTTTCATGGCAGCGGGAACGGCGATATACGAGGCACTTGCTGCCAAAACGCTTATTAACAGTCGGTCGCCAACATTACTTGTAGCAAAGCCAGAAATCCAAGCCATTATCAAACCGTTAAAGAGGGGAACAATTACTGAGTAAAGAATTGGAGCCAGACCTAATTTTCGAAATACTTTAAGTTTAGAGCCACTAGTTATTCCCATGTCGAGAAGGAATACTGCTAAAAATCCTTTAAAAATATCGGTGGTAAATGGACGAATCCCCTCGGCCTGTTCAGCGCTAGCTAAATAACCTATTAATAAACTACCCAGTATTAAAAAAACTCCTCCATTGGTTAAGGCATGGCTAATTATTTCCTTTAAACTGAAAGAACTGGATTCATTTTTCTGAAAGAACGAAAGTAACACTACACCTACAATTATCGCAGGAGCCTCCATTAAAGCCATTACTGCCACCATGTGCCCCCCAAACTCTATGTTTTGGAGTTCCAAAAAAGAAACTGCGGTTACAAAAGTAACCGCACTTACCGAACCATAAGCAGCAGCTATAGCAGCAGCATTAAAGTTCCCAAATTTTCGTTTTAATAGTGCAAAACTATACACGGGTATTACAAGAGCACTGGTAATTGCAAGCCCAATTATCCATCCAATACTGCTGGTAAACTCGCTATGTGCTAACTCCTGCCCCCCTTTAAAACCTATTGCCAACAGAAGATAAAGAGAGATAAATTTTGATGAATTTTCAGGAATCCGTAGGTCGCTCTTAACCCGAACCGCAAATAAGCCCAAACAAAAAAAAAGGAGAGCAGGGTTGGTGAGATTGCTTAGGAGCAAGTCTAAATTCATTGCTTTAATTGTTCATTAGTTACAAGTGCATCCTGTTCTCGACCTTCTCTCGGGTCTATCACCTGGATTTCAATGTTGCATGCCATTTTAAACTGAATACCTTTTCCATAAAGTGATTTCAAAAGAATGCCTATTGTTTTCTTTTCTTCCTTTAATTCCTGGATCCTCCTTTTATAGTGAACAGTATTTTCTCCTTTACCTCTTATGTTTTCTCCAAAAAGTTTCTGGTTTAAAAAATTGATTTTATGACCAATTAATTCCATCAAAATCTCTTCTGCCTCAAGGCTGTTATATGTACTCCGTACAAGATTAACATTGTATTCCATGCCCAATTCTTTTCATGCAAAATTAAGCACACCTTTTCATATATAATTATTTAAATATTTTAGCATTACCATAAATATTAATTATGCATTATACTTTACACCAGTTACGCATTTTTATTGAAGTAGTTGATTGTAAGTCTATTACAAAGGCTTCACAGCAACTACACCTAACCCAACCTGCGGTATCTATACAGATAAAAAAATTACAAGAACAATTCGAAATCCCTTTAATTGAGGTAGTTGGAAAGCAGCTTTATGTAACGGATTTCGGATTTGAAGTGGCCAATTATGCAAGGAAAATATTGGAGTATAGTGATCAACTAAAGTACAAAACACAATCCTTCAGAAACGAATTAGGGGGTAAAATCAAATTCTCTATTGCATCTACCGGAAAATATGTTCTTCCCTTTTTTCTGGCTAAGTTTTTAGAAAAACACCCAGGTATTGACACCTCTATCGATGTAACAAATAAATTAAATGTAATTCGCGATTTAGAGGAGAACAAAGTAGACTTTGCTTTGGTATCAACACTGCCCAAAAAATTGGAGGTTAACGCTTTTCCTCTAATCGAAAACAAGTTGTTTTTAGTTTGTAAAACAGACATGCTCTCCAAAGCGAAAGCCAAAGATAAACTTCCACTTATTTACCGCGAAAATGGCTCAGCTACCAGAAATGCCATGATCGATTACTTTAAGGGAAAGCCGCAAAATGTAAAATCCATTCAGCTAACCTCTAATGAGGCTGTCAAACAAGCGGTTATTTCAGGAATGGGGAAATCTATCATGCCATTAATCGGTATAAAGCACGAGTTAAAATCTGGTGATTTATCTATTGTAAAGGTCCGTGGTTTACCTATTACCACGCAATGGAATTTAATTTATTTGAAAGAAAAAATGCTTAGTCCTGCCGCAAGAGCCTATTTAAGCTTTTTAGCCTTGAATACAGAAAAAATAATTGAAGAATCATTTAAATGGATAAAGAATTACTAAAGAACTCATAGCCCCCCAATTCCGCTGCATTCAGAGGCATTTATGGATTCTTAAACCGATGAAAATCTTATCAAATATAGACTTTATTAACCTTTATTACAGGTACATTTTACCTTCAACCCGGAAGCATATAAAGGGGTAGATGGTAATATCTTTTTATTACATTCGTTTTAAATTGTATTCTTAAAAACCCTACTCCTGCCCTGTATCCTTACTACATTTATTTCACTTTTTTTTGGCGTAGTGGTTCTTGCTCAAACCAACATTAGCGGGAAGGTAATAGACGTAGAAACTAAAACGCCTCTTGCTTTTGTTAACATTGTTGTTAACGAGGAAAATAGTCTTGGTACCAACAGCGATTTACACGGCAACTTTACTATTCAAACCCAAAAAGAAGTAGTCTCGCTTAGTTTTAGTTTTGTAGGCTACGAAAAATTGTTTTTCCAAGTAGATTCATCACAAAATCAAAATCTACTTATTGCCTTAAAACCCAAAATAACCAGGTTAGCGGAGGTGGAAATTTTACCAGGACTTAACCCCGCACATCGAATAATTGATAATTGCGTTGCCAATCGAAACGTTAATGACCCCAGTAAATACGAAGCGTATCGATGTAAGATTCACTTCAAAATGCATTTTGATGTCTGGATAGATGATGTGGAGGAAATGCAGTTTAAAGATAGCAGCTTGGAGGGAGGATATGCATTTCTTACCGAAACCATTAGTGATCGGATCTACCAAAAGCCAGACCAAATAAAAGAAACCATTATTGCAAATAGGGTTTCGGGATTCAAAAATCCCCTTTTCGCTTCGCTGGTTACGGAATTGCAACCCTTTTCTTTTTACAAACCACAGATTAGCGTTTTCGAGGATAATTTTCTAAACCCCATTTCTTCTGGCAGTACCAAAAGCTATCTATTTACCCTACAAGATACCCTGTACACCACTGTAGATAGTACTTTTGTAATCTCTTTTCAACCGCGTAGTGGAAAAAATTTCACGGCCTTAAAAGGCTTACTATATATAAACAGCAAAGATTGGGCTATAGAAAACATTATTGCCGAACCTCAAGAAAAAGGCATAATCCACTTTAAACTCCAACAGCAATACAATACGGTGGAGGGTAAATGGTTTCCTAAAGCCCTTAACTTCGAATCCACTATCAGCATGCAGCAAGATACGGTAGCACTTTTTGGTAAGGCTTTTAGCATTATAGATAGTGTAAGCTTTCCAGAAAAAATAAAGAAGCGAAACTTTGGCTTGTTGGAAAAAGAACTGCTCCCCGATGCGGGACAACGAGACGACAGCTTTTGGGCAGAAAACCGTTTTATGGAGCTTAATGAAAAAGATAGTGCTACCTACAGAGTTATTGATAAGATTGGCGAAGCCGCAAATTTTGACAAACTACAAAATGTTTTCTCCTTCATATCCGAAGGTCGTATAAACTTTGGCTATTGGGCATTGGGATTGAACCACTTATACCGTTTTAACGAATACGAGGGAAGTAGATTGGGCCTTGAATTATATACAGGCAAAAAAGTAAGCGATCGATTCATATTGGGAGGATATTTCGCGTACGGATTTAGAGATAAAGCATCGAAATATGGACTCAGTTCACAAGTGGTCTTAAACCGGCGATATCAAAGCAAATTCAATTTTTCCTATTCCAGCGATTTACGGGAGTCGGGAAAATTTTTCTCCAACCCTTTTAATCGTCCCATTCAAAACTTCCGAGACTTTTTGGCATTCGATTTCACGCGATTTACCGGCTGGAGTGCTTCCTTTAGCAGTCGTTTAAACAGAAGTTTTACTGCCTTTTTATCCTACAATCAATACCAATGGAATAGAGCCTCTATTGTGCCTTCGAATTTAAGTTTGGAAAACATTAATCAGCCGGATATAAAAAACTCAATCGATTACGTTCAGGCTGGAATACGTTTTGCCGCCCACGAAAAGCTAGTTGAAGTTTTCGGCCATACCAACTCCTATGGAAGTAAATATCCTGTTTTAAGCGTGTGGTTTACGTCTAACGGATATACAGGCAAAACCCCTTCCCTATTTTCAAGAACGGATCTAGAGTTAAGTGATGCATTCGGTATTAAAAAATTAGGCACCACACAATGGCGAATTCGAGCGAGTTATATCCACTCATTGCCGACTAATTTAGATCCCGGTTTTATAATTACAGGACTGGGAGCAAACTCCAACTTTGGGTTACAATCACCTGGACACTTCCAAACTATGCAACCCTACGAATTTGCAGGTACTGAATTTGCGGGGATATTTATAAAGCACGAATTCGGCAGCTTATTATTTAAAACAACAGCATGGAAACCAGAAATCTCTTTGGCACAAAACTCTGGCTTCACCGGAATCTTTAGCTCCAGCTCGGTGAACTACCCAAGCTTCGACAAAGGATATCACGAAAGTGGAATTATTGTGGACAACATCGTACGATTTAAGTATATGGACCTTTTTTATCTTGAACTGGGTGTAGGTGGATATTATCGCTATGGTAGCTATGCAAATTCCAATTTATCGGATAATTTAGCCTTCACCCTTAGTTTAATCGCAAAAACCCGATAAAATGCACGAAAAGATAAAAGCACAACGCATCATATACTTCGCTCTTTTCGCTGGAATGGTAATCTTCGCCTTATTGAGCGTGATGAAAGTAAATGGAATCAGCACGCAAATGAAAGATGCGCCACTAACTATCGTTGCAGTTTTATTGCTACTAGGAACTTACTTTTTCGGCAATAAATTTTACCAGAAAAAATTAGGGGAAATAAGCCCTAACTTGGATGTAAATCAAAAATTAGCTTTGTTCCAAACAGCCAGTATAATTCGATGGGCCAGTATGGAAGGAGCAGTATTATTTTGCATCATTCTGATGCAGATAAATACTTCCATTTACCCAGCTTGTTTAGGTTTCATTGGGATTTTGGTTTATCTAAGTTACTTCCCAAATCAAACGGTAATGGAAAATGGAATGCAGTTAAATTCAGAAGAAAAAAGAATGCTTTTTGGCTCTAAATTATTCGAATAATCTGCCTTAATTTCAGCCACCTCTACAATTCGAATTGGCTTTAATAAAGCCTATAATTATTCTGGGATAATACCTTGATCTTGTAAGATCTTAGTCATCATAGGGCGATAAAACCTCCAAAAGAATTTATTTCGATCTAAGGGTGCGCCTGTATACATTAATCCGCTGATCCAATGAATTTTCTTAAGATAAGATGTACCGTAAGGGACCAAATTATCTGCGAAATCGGCACAGAAATACCAAGTTTTCCCCCCTCTAGATTTTATCATGGATGGAAAAACGTTTGTAATTCCCATTGAGGCAAGGAGACTATCCCCTTCATGGGTTGTATTTATATAAAATCGTCCCATAGATTGAGCATCCGTTAACTCTCTTGGGTGGGTAACTTCGAACCAATAAGGATAATCTACCTGATTAACCGTATTGTAATAATCTGCAAAGGACTGAGGCACTTCTATTTTCGGCATTGGATTGTTAATGGTACCAAAATCTGGATCCAATACCTCGATGCGTTCAGATTCGTGTACAAAGGCTAGACCTGGTCCTTCGAAAGGCCATTCTCCGCCATGTTGTTCCATGTACCCTCGTACTAACCACCTGGGTAGTTCTGGATTTTTAGCGGAATCCAATTCATGGAAATATCTTCCTGTCCATCCTGTCCAATCTACATTTAACAGCTGCTGAGCTCTATTGCGAACATAACCATAGGTAGGAGATGCAAAAGTGTTAAATTCGGCTATTACCGGCTTCCCCCGGTTTATAACTTGCTCTAGTACATATACCTCATTTCGGCGCATTCCTCCATAAATAAGGGGCGAATGCTCCGTTTTATCCCTGTCCAAAATCCACTCGTTATAGTAGACCCCATAGGTATCGGTAATGTAAAATAACTCAGTATTGTCTGCGATGGAGTCTAATTGCGTTTTTGAGTAATAATCCCAATCCCTCCAAAGTGCTTTAGGATGTTCCCTTGGGTCGAAACCAAAATAATCGGTTACATAGCTGTAGAATTCCTTATCCTCGGGTTTAACAATTTTCTCGTAATGAAGGATCCAATTAAATGCCTTGTGCTCGAAATATTCTTCGTTGGGAACGGTCTTATCTATAATGGTTAAGGGTACTGGAGTTGAGGGGCTAAAAAGCCACCACAAATATGACCAAAGCGGCGCGGTTAATAGAAGTAAAATTATGATTACTACAATTCTACCGATCCACCTACTTAACATATATCTAAATTTCTTGAGTTATTATCTAAAACAACAAAGTAATTTTCTAGGCTTGTAAGAAACTGACCTAAATCACCGCAAACTTCCTAATAAGCGTAAATTCTAGTCCTGCGGAAATCCCCCTCTGGAGAACGCGTAACCAATTCCATACTTTCTCCGGAGGGAGCTAAAAGTTTAGACTTAAGATTCTCGCAAAAGCCAGACGAAATTTCCTTTTCTCCTCTACCTAAAATTGAAGTTTCCTTTAACTTCATAAATTCATCTTTCCATATCCCAGTTACTCTCAAACTACCGTCGTAATATGCCGATGATACTGGCCACAACTTCTGATTGAGATTGATTTTTAATTTCCCCTCAACTGGCTTTACATATAATCTTTTGTGCTTATAATCTATAGTAACTATGGCATGATCAAAAAGATCGGTACCCAATTTTGCAACTTTTACATTGCCTTTTCCATAAGCGATTACTCCCTCGAAACTCAGTGTCCCGAGCCCCACATTAGAAAGCCTTGTTCTTGTTAACCCTTGTGGTCTGTATGGTCCGAATAAGTTTTGAGTAGGGAAATAACCGTAGGCTTTTTCATAAAAGCTTATGATATCATACTTTTTTAAAGTTTCTATATGATTATTGGTTACCGTTAAAAACCCAGGCTCGAGGGAACTTAGCTCCACGCGCTGTCTAGCCAAATTATTGATAGATAAGAAACATTCTGGGGCACTAGATGCTAGGTCCAGTTCAATTTCAATATCGGCATCTAGGTTTTGCTCAAAGTGGTTTACATCGTCTGAAATTATAACCGCGCCATGGGCTTTATCTATATGAACAACAGCATTTCTTAATAAATTACTACCAATAATTCCGTCTGCCCCGTAGCAACTTAAATATGGATTGTTGTCGCTTACAACTACCGCTGGAATCTTTTCGAAAGCCAACTCTCCAAACCTAAAGTAATCTACCTCACAGACAATAGCAGAACTAATTTGCTCAGATCCTGATCCTAACTTGGTCTCCCCGATAATGTTCTCGTTAAGTTTATAAAACAATGATTCGCTAATAACCGTTGGTGACCCAACATCCAATAGATACTTACCTTCCACCCCGTTCACCACGGCCGAAAGCAAGATGGCATTACCGTCTCTTAGAATTGGAATTTCTTGATAAAATGAATAGGTAAACTCTCCTCCCTGATTTAAAATGCTAGAAGTTTTTGGCGCGCAAGATTGCAAAAACCCCATTAACACCAAGAGAATCAATAATTTACTTGGAATGGAATTAAGTTTCATTTGGGTTGATTTTCTACTCGTTCAATTTCCGTGTTAATAATACCACTAATATACTTAGCTCGGGTAACAACAATGAAATGAGTTCCATCAACCTTTTTTACTGGTTCTTCAATTTTTTCAATCGGAAAGATGATATCCCGAGTTCCATGAATGTGAACTAGTGGTCCATTGGGCTTGCCATAAAACTGCCCATTGGTTATAATTTTCATGGATCGTTTTAAAAATAGCGCTGGACTATTGGCATAAAATGATCGAAAAGCCTCTTGATGCTTCGTATTTCCTATACCCAGAAATTTTTTCACGATAAAAAACCGAGGTTTAAATACTGGTGAAGGCAGAAACCAAACTGGTAATTTAGCGCAGGTTCTAAACCATTTGGGAATTTCATTATCGGACTTTACCGACGCGATAATGCAGGTAAAGGCAGGCGATAGCACTCGACTTAAAGCGCTAGCTATCATTCCTCCGAAAGAGACTCCTACAAAAGCATAATGATCTCCGAGATCTATGTCCTCGATTAAATACCTAGCGTAAGAAAGTAAATCATCTTTTTTACGAGGTATTTTCCAGGGAACGTGAACCCAATCTGCCTTACAATTCAAATATTGAAAAACCCGGTAATCGGTTCCCAGCCCGGGAAAGGCTATTATTTTTAGTTCTTTATTGTCGCTCAAATACCACTACGTTAGTACCTTGAGTAAGAGTAACTTTATTGTAAAAATTACCGTCTAACTCGTCGTAATCTATTTGCACCTCGTAAAGATCGTAGGTAAACTGAGTTTCCTTTTTAGGGTTTAATGGAAAAGCACTTTGACCATCTAAACGGGCCATTAAAGTTTGATCGATGTGATCTATATTTAAGAATTTGCCCAATTCAGGAGAATAAAACTGGCCCGTGTACAACACCAATTTATCCTTGGCAATTTTCACCTGATTTAATTCCGGCATTTCGAATCCAAGCCCCTGAGTGATCTTGAAAAAGTTATACCCCACATCTTTCAAATTGGTATTCACCCCATTTGCACAAACCGCAACAGATGTTCTTGTTTTTGGGTGGTAAAGTAGTATAGATCCAAACCCATCGATTCCGCCTGAGTGACCGTAAAGTATTTCGTTAGCGGTTTGGTATTGAAAAATACCCAAGCCAAAACCATCCTCGAGCTTTATCATTTGTTCTAAGGAGGCATCAGACATTAACTGTCCACTAAAAAGCGCATGTATAAAAATGGCCAAATCTGATGCGGTAGAAACCATTCCCCCTGCAGCTCCAGGAATGCTTAAATGTGTTTCTGGGAGCTTTTTCCAACCATCGGTTGATAGCGAAAAAGAAGTTGCCTCGTTGCGCTCCGGAGTTGCATCCATTCCATAATAAGTATCATTTAAACCTATGCGCTCGGTTATTTTACGTTGAACCGCCAATGGATAATCCATTCCCGTTAAATCTTCGATTATATACCCCAACAACACGAAATTGGAGTTGCTGTATTCTGCTTTTTCTCCCGGTTTAAATGCAGGAGTAGATTGAGACAAACGCGCTAGCATTTCAGACCGAGTAGTTTCATCGAATCTAGTTACTAAATAATCACCTCTTTTTGTGAAATCTGAAATTCCACTGTGGTGATTAAGCATTTGCCTGATACTGATCTTATTGGAATTTGGAATGTCTTTATAGAACTTAGAAAGCTTGGTTTCAAGGCTTAGTTTCCCCTCTTCTACTAGTTGCATAACAAGCACCGCCGTAAACATTTTGGTAACAGAACCCACGCGATATTTGGTGTATTCGTTTACCTGTTGAGCTTCTTTAGTTTTGTAACTCAGGGTTCCGTATGCCTTTTCAAAATTTATTTTTCCATTCTTTGCTACAGAAACAGAGGCCATTATTTTGTCGGCACTGTACAATTTGTTTAAGTAACTATTTAATTGGTGTTCCTGAGCAATGGAACAAAAGGATATTAAGAGGGTGGTTAGGAGGAAAAAAAACTTTTTCATAATCGGGTATTGGTGACCACAAAATTAAGGTATTGCATTGAACAAAGACCAGAATGATATAGGCATTATCCTGCCATTTAAAAATGAGGAATTGTATTTGCAAGATTGCTTAACTAGCATTTCGGAGCAACGCTTTCCCCATTTCAAGGTTTTTATGGTAGATGATCACTCCACAGATGGGAGTTTTAAAATTGCTCAACAGCATTGTGTCAACGACGAGCGTTTTACCCTACTAAAAAACAATGGGAAAGGGGTTATTAGCGCTCTTCACTTGGCATCCAAACAAGTAAAATGCAAGTTTATTTCTAGGATGGATGGCGATGATTTAATGCCAAAAAACAAACTAGAGTCTCTACTCCAAGCAATTGAAAAGCTACCCGAAAACTACATTATAAGCGGACGGGTTAAATATTTTAGTTCAGATCCTATTTCTGACGGTTACCAGAAATATGAAAACTGGCTTAACCAGGTATGTTTACATGATGAATTCGAAAAATTCATTTTCCGAGAATGTACGCTTCCAGCCTGCTCATGGATCATGCACACCAATTTTTTCCGCAATCATAGCCATTTCGAATCCCTGCAGCTTCCAGAAGATTATCATTTACTTTTAAACTGGTGGAGGGCTGGTGCAGCTTTTAAAGGTCTGGATACGATAACCCATTACTGGAGGGACCATAATCGACGTACATCCAAAACCTCCACGGCTTACGACATCGATTCATTTTTCCGATTAAAAATAAAGGTATTGCAAGAAACGGGCGCCTTGCAAAATGCAAATGTAATTGTGTGGGGAAAGGGTCCTAAAGCAAAGCTACTGGAACACAATTTGAAGGAGCAACAAATTGTATACACCCCAATAAATAATCCCAATAAGGCGGTAGATCAGCTGCAATCTCAACTCACGAAAAAAACAAAGATTTTATCGGTAATAGGATCCAACAACAATCTTAAAAAGAGCATAGATTTTTTTGAGGCAATGGGCCTAAAGAACAACTACGATTTTTTCTTACTGTAGGCCAATTCTTTATTTAAAAGCATTACCAAGGCCTTTCTTTCCGATTCTGTTAATTGTCGACCAAAACTAATTGTATCGCCCTGGTGCTGGAAAGAAATATAGGGTCGCCCCATAACCCAAAAGGAATTATTTAAAAACTCCAACACATTGGTTTCTTTAGGCATATCGGCTTTAAACTGATCGATATTTTGAACGAAGTACGTTTTGGGTTTGGATCTACCTAAAATAACCTGACTTATAAGTACCTTATCTTCTACAAACTTTATAGATTCATATCCTGCTTTCCGCCAAAAATATACACGTCCCACCCGAATTTCGTAGTACAACCAAAAGCTTAGTAAAATCCCAATGTAAAGCTTTAGTTCTTGGCTATGATCTGCAAAAAGTTGAGTTATAAAATATACTCCCGAGAGGGTCCAGAGTAGCAACCACATCAACAAAATACGTTCGTAGGCTTTTTCGACACCGGCAGCAATAACCACCGAAAAGATGCCCTCTTTTTTCTGGTGAGAAATTCGATTTCCTATAAACTTCATGATGGATTTTTTACCAACAATTGCGAGTACAAATGCTCGTATTCTGGCAGGATTTTCTTAAGATTAAACAATTCACTCTGTTCTTTAGCTCCCTGTTTATAAGCAGCCAAAGCCTCATCGGTTTTTAAAATACTTATGGCATTTTTCGCCATATCTTCAATATCTCCAACTTCGGATAAAAGCCCAGAGACTCCGTGTTTATTTACTTCGGGTATTCCACCTGTATTGGAACTCACCACGGGCACTCCTATCGCCATAGCCTCCAAGGCTGCCAAACCAAAACTCTCTGTTTCTGAGGTTAACAAAAATAGGTCACTCATAAAAAGGGCTTCTGTCGGATTTTTAAGTCTTCCAAGAAAAAACACTTTATCGCAAACGCCCAATTCGCGGCATTTTGCTTCTGCCTTGATGCGATCGGGGCCATCGCCCACAAAAATGAGTTTGGCGGGCACTCTTTGCTGCACCTTGGCAAACACTTTTACTACGTCCTCTACTCGCTTAACCGCTCTAAAATTGGAAATATGAATAAGGATACGCTCCTCTGCTCTCGCATAGTTACTACGTATTCCCTCAATCTCTTCTCTTCTACTCTCTAAATTTTCTGGACAGATAAAATTGGGAATCACCTTTATTTCGTTGGTCACTCCGAAGTATTTATAGGTATCCTGTTTTAGGCTCTCTGACACAGAAGTAACGGCATCCGATTTATTGATTGCATGCGTAATTACCGGTTCAAAACTTTCGTCTTTTCCAACCAAGGTTATATCCGTACCGTGAAGGGTGGTTACAATGGGGACATATTTTCCCTTTTCCTTTAGAATTTCCCTAGCCATAATAGCCGCCGACGCATGTGGAATAGCATAATGCACATGAAGCACATCCAGGTTTTCGTGTAAAGCAACATCTACCATTTTACTGGTTAAAACCAACTCATAGGGTTGATATTCAAAAAGTGGATAATCGCTTACGCTTACTTCGTGATAAAATATATTTTTTCTGAGACTACCCACTAACCGAACGGGCTGTGCATAGGTAATAAAATGGACTTTATGTCCTTGCCTGGCGAGGGCTTTACCAAGTTCGGTGGCTACTACCCCGCTACCTCCAAATGTTGGATAACAAACAATTCCAATATTCATTTCCCCTTAGGGTTTTGGTTGGGCAGCCATTTCGTTTTTCGAGTCGATGATCGCTTCGTAAATCATTTCCTGTATCGTAGACCGCACATTGTTTCGAATTAATTTCTTGTTTTCGGCACTTGGATATATTCTGTTACTCAAAAAGACATAAACAATTTCCTCATCGGGATCTGCCCATGCAAGGGTACCGGTAAACCCAGAGTGACCGAAGCTATTAAAGCTTATGCCGTCAAAGGTAGGGCCTGGTCCTCCATCGCGCACGGGTTTATCAAAAATTAACCCTCTTCTATTATCATCTGGATTCTTTGCTCTGGCAGCAGTAAAGAATTCAACTGTTGATGATTTTAAAAATTGTTGACCGTTAAAACTCCCCCCATCCAGCAACATCTGCATAATTGCTGCTACATCTTCGGCGCTTCCAAATAAACCAGCATGACCTCCCACTCCACCTAGTAAAGCAGCTCCTTGATCGTGTACAAAACCATGCACCAATTGCTTGCGCCACAGCGCATCATATTCGGTTGGAACTATTGATTCCTCTGAGAATTTCTCTCTGGGCAAGTAGGTCATGCTTTTAAGTCCCATGGGCTGATAAAAGGTCTCTGCTACATATACGTTCAGTGGCTTTCCCGTAATGGTTTCAACAATTTCTTTAAGGAAATAAAAACCCAGATCGCTGTACAGGTAATCCGTTTTTTTCCTCAATGGCTCCCTTAAAATTCGGGCAAAAATTGAATCCCTCATTTCACTTACTACAAAGTAGTCTTTTGCCACTTGCACAGGGTGTTTTGAAGAAGCGTTTTGATTTACCAAACTCGCCCTCTCCGGTGTTGGGTCTATATAATCTTGAAAGTAGGGGATCCAGCCTTGTAACCCCGCCTGATGCAACATTACATCACTTAATACCAGTTTCGCATAAGGGCTGTCTCGAGGAATCCAAGCGAGATAATCCCCTAAGGTCTTTCCAATATCCAAAACCCCTTCTTCGTGGAGTTTCATCACCGCCAATCCAGTGGAAAGAACCTTGGTAAGGGACGCCAAATCGTATATAGAAAATCGATTTACGGGCTGATTGTTAGCGTAGGTATAGTGTCCAAAACTCTTGTTGTAAACCATTTTACCCTTGCGCAAAACCACTATTCTACAGCCTGGAGTGGCTTTATCTTTTATCTGTTTTTGGATATAAGCATCTATCTCTTGAAGCTTAATCCCATCCATACCCACTTTTTCTGGAAAGGTTTCTATAAATCCGGTTTCTTTAGATGTAGTCTCACCTTTGTCGGCTACAAATTGCTTATTAAGCGTTACTGGAAGTTTTCCTTTAAAAGGAATTACCCCCAACAAGGCCTTTGCTGCCGCAAGGTGTTGCTCTTTGATATCCTGATAACCCAAAACCAAACCCTTTAATTCTCCCAATAAGTTTTCAGGCATTTCTGTAAGGGCGTATGGGTTACCCATCCACACTAGAATCAGCTTAGTTTTTGGTGCCAATTCCGAAATTAAGCCCAGCTCGGCGGGCCCAAGTCCATAATTCGATTTTCCTTTGTACTGGCTTCCATCCATTACCAATACTACCCGTTCTCTTTTACTAAGCTTAGCAATCAGTGGTTTGTTACTGTATGGATTTTCCGCAAAGCCAGTGGGAATGGCACTTAAGTCTTCCACAACATTTAGGAAGGGTTTGGTACCTCTTCCTACCCCAATAACTGCTACATCCTTGTCCAGCGGATCTATGGGTAAATTTGCCTCGTTTTTAAGTAGCGTAATACTCGCTTCAGCAATTTTAGTCCTTAGACTTTCCATGGACTTAGGAGACTTTATCTCCTCCATGGATGGAGTATCTACAAAAGCCTGTTCCATTTGGTGTTGCTTAGCCTTAAGAATTTTTAAACAGGCTTCATCAAGGCGATCCATAGGAATATCACCGCGCAAAATGGCCGCTTCAATTTCCGCTATCGCTTTGGGGACATCCAACGGAAATAGCAAGACATCGGCTCCAGCTTGCAACGCTTTAAGGTCGGTAATTCCCGCTGGGTATGCATCTGCAACACCCTTCATATTTAGTGCATCGGTAAAGATTAACCCTTTGTAGTTGAGGCTATCTTTTAACCACCCATGTACAATTTTAGAACTAAGGGTAGACGGGAGTCCAGAAGGTTCCATGGCTGGAACATTTAAATGCGCCACCATTACCGAAGAAACACCTGCTTTAAATAAATATTTGAATGGATAGAGCTCTATAGAGTCTAATCTGGCCAAGCCATGGCCAACAGTAGGTAATGTTTTATGCGAATCGCTGTCGGTATCTCCATGCCCCGGAAAATGCTTGGCGCAAGCCATTACACCTGAGCTTTCCATACCGCGGGCAAAGGCACCACTTAATTTTGCCACCCAAAATCTGTCTTCCCCAAAAGATCTGCTGTTTATTACAGGATTGGCAGCATTACTATTAACATCGCATACAGGAGCAAAATTTATGTCTATATCTAAAGCACGGCACTGGGCACCGATAGCAGCACCTGCCTCCTGGGCTAAAATTGGGTTTTGGGTTGCACCGAGCACCATATTTCTCTGAATACCGTAGGTACTATCCAGACGCATATTTAACCCCCATTCTGCATCTATCCCTATTAATAGCGGTAATTTTGACGATTTAGATAGGCGTTTATGCATGTTTAATTGCCTACCGGGGCCACCTTGGAAAAAAATTAATCCTCCAATTCCGTACTTTTCAATTTGCATTTTCAGCTCGGCTTCGTGCTCAGGCCCTCTGTTGCTATAAGCCGCGACCATAAACAACTGCCCAATCTTTTCACGGACAGTTAAAGTATCTAACACCTTTTTTGCCCAGTGCTCGGATTGTATCCTCGCAAAACCAGGCTCCTTATTGGTTGCATTCGCAAATCGAAATAAACTAGCTTCACGGTAATGGTTAGAATTTTGACCTTCGTTTACCGCTTGGGCGGTTAAAAAGGCAAACAACAAAAAAAGTGGGTGGAAAAATTTAATTCTCTTCATGGTCATTGGGCCTGCCAAGGTACAATCTTAAGACCTTTAATTCTTTTCATTTGAACAATAAATTGCACAATAAATTGTGGGTTTCGTTATAGTAATAGATAGATTACCTTTGTTTACCAATGGAAGCACCAAAAATCCCAGGATTATTTAAGTCGAAAGGCCCAAAATCCTTTCATTTCAAACCTCGT
Organism: Luteibaculum oceani; assembly: GCF_007995015.1. NCBI lineage: Bacteria > Pseudomonadati > Bacteroidota > Flavobacteriia > Flavobacteriales > Luteibaculaceae > Luteibaculum > Luteibaculum oceani. The sequence continues at coordinate 228,483 of NZ_VORB01000006.1, read as the reverse complement.
TATTACGACGAGCAAAAGGAACGCATTGCAAAGCGAAGAGCTCAAATTAAGAGAGAGCTAGTTGCAGAGGGAAAGCTGGATACCAGTGAAAAAGATCTTTTCAATAGACTAGAGCGTAGACATCGCTCACATATTTCATACCGCAAAAGCGCCAAAAAAAGTAATATCCGAATTACGATGATATTGATAGGGCTGCTTATTATCCTATTTTGGTTATGGAATGAAAGTGGAGGGATTTTATGAACATAATTAGGCTCCTACCCGACTCCATTGCCAACCAAATTGCCGCAGGTGAAGTAGTTCAAAGACCTGCATCTGTTGTAAAGGAATTAATGGAAAATGCCATTGACTCTGGTGCAACCGAAATAAAACTCCTCGTAAAGGACTCTGGAAAAAGTCTTATTCAAGTTAGCGATAATGGATGTGGAATGTCCGAAGGCGATGCCCGTATGGCATTTGAACGCCATGCAACGTCCAAAATAAAGAATGCAGACGACCTATTTAACCTGCACACCAAAGGATTTAGAGGTGAAGCCTTGGCCTCTATAGCAGCAATTGCGCAGGTGGAGCTTAAAACAAAACCCAAACAAGACGCAGTTGGCACCCGATTGATAATCGAAGGCTCCGAATTTACCTTGCAAGAAGCCTGCACTTGTTCCAACGGAAGTTCTTTTGCAGTAAAAAACCTATTCTACAACACTCCTGCGCGCCGTAATTTCTTAAAAAGTGACGCCGTTGAGTTTAAACATATAAGTGAGGAGTTTATCCGGGTTGCATTGCCCCATCCAGAAATAAAATTTAAGCTAGAGCATAACAAACAAGTCATTTTCGATTTACCCGCCGGTAACCTACGCCAAAGAGTGGTCGGAATTTTTGGGAAAAACTATAACGAAAGGCTAGTACCCGTTGAAGAGGAAAGCTTAATGCTTAACCTTTCTGGGTTTACGGGTAAGGCACAATTTTGCAGAAAAACTAGAGGCGAACAGTACTTATTTGTAAATCGTCGATTTATAAAATCAAATTACTTTAATCACGCCATCGTTCAGGCTTATGGAGATTTGATTGATTCGGGTTCCTTCCCCTCCTACTTCTTAATGATGGAGGTAGAACCCAATAGAATTGATGTAAACATACACCCAACAAAAACCGAAATTAAATTTCAGGATGAGCGTGCATTATACCAATTGATCCAGGCAAGTGTTAAAAAGTCATTGGGGATCTTTAATGTAAAACCATCCATTGATTTCGACCAGGGCGAAGTTCCTATAACCCCTGTAAATAAAGGAGACAAAATTGCCATACCTCAAATTAAGGTAAACCCTAATTACAACCCTTTTAAACGGGAAAGCTTTAGCAATAGCGAACGAACTACCACCAAAGCACCAGAAAAACTAAAGGAGCTGTATGATATAGAGCGTGAGTTTAATGTAGACTGGAAAAAAGAAGAAGCCGTAAGACCAACTGCCCCAATAGAATGGACAGAGAAGGAATCTAAGGAGCAAGATAATTCGCGCAAGGATCTGTATGAAGCCTCTTTGGGTGAATCGCCGGATAGGGACAAGGAAGAGTTTGTTCAAATTGGACAGAAATTCATCTTAACAAAAATTAAAAGCGGATTTATACTCATCCACCAACAAAGAGCTCACCAACGGGTACTATTTGAACGCTATTTAACTAAACTTGCAAGTGGACGGAGTGGCAGCCAGCAACAACTGTTTCCGGAACGTATAAAGATCAATCCATCTGATTACCAATTGCTAATGGATTCTAAGGAAGATCTCGAAAAAATGGGACTTCAGTTTGAGCAATTTTCCGAAGATGAAATTGTGATTAATGCGGTGCCCGAAGGATTGGAAATGAGTAAGCTCTCTGCCTTTATGGAGGAGTTTATAGAATTATTAAAAATGCCGAAGTTAAACGCGAATTACAATTTTCAGGAGAAACTGGCATACGGATTGGCAGCTTGTGGTTCCATAAAAACAGGTCGCCAATTAAGTTTTACCGAAATGCAAGCGCTGGTAGGGGATTTATTTAGTTGTAAAAACCCACAACAAGCCCCAAATGGTAAGGCTTGCTCCGTAACAATGAGTACCAACGACATAGACAAACTATTTAATTGATGAACAACTTTGGAGGCGGATTTGGAGGTGGAATAAATACACGCACCGTTGTAATCAACCTGATTATCATAAATGCCCTCGTTTACTTTGCCAGTGTTGTTTTTGGCAATGCGGGACCAGGACTTTCATGGCTGAACTACAAATTTGGATTGTACTTGCCTAATGGGGCAAATTTTGCTCCGTACCAGCTTATTACCCACATGTTTCTACATGGAGGATTAATGCACATCTTCTTTAACATGTACGCCCTTTTTCTTTTTGGGACTGTTTTGGAGAGATCTTGGGGCCCAAAGCGCTTTTTAATTTTCTATTTAACCTGTGGATTTGGTGCCGCACTTATTCACCTTGGAGTTAGCTACTGGGAAGCCCTTTCTTTAAAAGACGAATTACTTAACGCCGGGTTATCATCAGATTTCCTAGCACAAATTCGCGACGGAGTGCGCAACCTAAGCATTCCATCTAATGACCCTTCTGTAATCGACGCCGCCAGAGGGTATTTTGGTAAATATAACTACCCCACCGTGGGTGCCTCGGGTGCTGTATTTGGATTGCTTCTGGGTTTCGGAATGTTATTCCCCAACTCTGAGCTTTACTTACTTTTCTTCCCCTTCCCTATAAAAGCGAAGTATTTTGTAATCGGATATGGGTTGATAGAGTTATTTTCAGGTGTAATGAACAAACCTGGAGATAACGTAGCTCACTTTGCCCATCTTGGAGGAATGATTTTTGGTTTTATCCTAATTAAATATTGGCAGAAGGATAGACAGAATTTTTACTAGCATGTTCGATCAACTGAAATATCAATTTAAAAATGGCAACACCTTAATAAAACTGCTGATAATAAATGCAGGAATATTTATTGCCATAAATGTCATTGGTATCATCGCCTTTTTAGGTGGATTTGACTGGTATACTGCAGGAGGCGGTGTAAAGCAATTGTTTTTGGTTGAGTACCTAAGCGCCAATTCCGATGTGCTGCTTAACTTAAAAAGACCATGGACTTTTATCACCTACATGTTTACCCACGAAGACCAATGGCATATTCTAGTAAACATGCTAATATTCTACTACATCGGTAGCATTTTTATGGATTTGCTAGGGGAAAAACGGGTGCTTCCACTATACATAATGGGTGGATTATCGGGTTTATTACTTTACCTAATTGCCTTTAACCTGCTTCCCGTTTTTCAGGGAGGAAGAAGCCCTATAATAGGTGCTTCGGCTTCAGTAATGGCTGTAATGTTGGCAACAGCCACTTATGTGCCCAATTACCCCATTCGGCTGATGTTAATTGGCCAAATACCCCTTAAATACATTGCTGGATTTTATGTTCTGGTAGACTTATTAGCTTTAAGGGGCAGTGCCAATATGGGAGGCCATATTGCCCATTTAGGAGGCGCAATCTTTGGATTTGTATATGCCAAACAACTAACCCAAGGTAAGGATATCGCAAAATACTTTTACCTGTTCATTAATTTGGTAAGGGGACTGTTTGTGCGCCAGCCTAAGGTAAAGGTTGTTCATCGCAATAAAAAAGCCGACAAAACAAGAACCCCAAAAAGCCAGACTACTAATAAAACAACCACCAATTCGGCCGACAAGCAAGCTAGAATAGACGCTATTCTAGACAAAATTTCCAAATCGGGTTACGAAAACCTGACGCCTGAGGAAAAAGACTTTTTATTTAACGCCAGTAAAGAGTAATGGTTAAAAAACTAGGTAACACTGGTATAATTTTGTTTACGGCAATCTATTTGATTGCCTACTTTGCTCCTCAAGTAAATCCAACTACCTCGTGGCCTATCGCCTTACTTGGACTTGCATTTCCCTACTTGTTCTTGGCAGGTATTCTCTTTATCATCATTTTGGTTTCCTCTCAGCTTAAAGCGAAATGGATCTTATTAATCGCTCTGGTACCGGGATTTTTTAAAATAAACGAGTTTTACCGATTTAAATCCGACCCTACTCCTGCCCTCACGGAAAACCAAATTACAGTACTCACTTACAACGTCCGATCATTTAATCGCTATAAATGGATAGACGACGATGGCGTATTTGAGGATATACTAAGACTAGTAAAGGTTGAAAACCCTGATGTGGTTTTCTTTCAAGAGTTTTATGCATCTAGCGAAGAACAGCTCAAAACCATTATTCAACGTATAAACGAAGTATGCAATTTACCCTACTACAATAGCTTTGATAAGAGCGGTGGAGGAAAGGCAAACGGGTTATATACTTTTTCGAAATACCCCCTTCAACTTTCGAGACAACAACGTTTTAGCAAAAATGGGGTAAATGGAATTTTAGAATCGAAATTAAACTGGAATAACAAGCCCATTACCCTACTAAATTTCCACCTAGCTTCTTATCAGCTAAGCGAATTAAATAAGCAAAGTCAAAGTAAGGAGGAACAGTTTAAAGGAGCATTTTATAAAATTAGAAACGGGTTAAAAACAAGATCCACACAAGTTTCACAACTTATAACCGAGCTTAAAGGCGATTTAGATCGGACCTATATTATTTGCGGAGGCGATTTAAACGATACTCCACATTCTTACGCCTACCAGCAAATAACCGATATACTATACGATTCATACACCGAAGCTGGAAGCGGGGAAGGAAAAACCTATGTAGGTCAATTGCCAGGTTTTAGGATAGATTACCTCTTCCACAATGAAAAATTAGAAGCACTTCGCTACCACACCATTCGCGAAATTAAATCAGACCACTACCCTGTTGTTGTGCGCTTTGGGGTACAGCAATAATATCCTTAAGGGGGTGATTTAATTCACTATTTGCACCCTAGTTAAATCCAAAACATTCATGGCGTCTGTTTTAAGGTGCTTTACCTCTTTCCTTTTCAATTGGAAAATGTCATCGTGAAAAAGGGGAATCAATGGCAATTCCTGATTAACTATCCTTTGCATATCCCAAAGCAGTTGCTCCCTCTCCTCTCCCGTTGCAATATTTGATAGCTCATAAAGTACATCAAACTCAGGGTTATTGTAAAAGAAGTAATTGGGCCCTTTTGGAATAATTAAATCGGAACGAAATAGGCTAAGGAAATTTTCAGGATCGGGGTAATCGGCTATCCAACTTTTTCTGAACAAGGCAATTTGCCCTCCTGAAACTTGTTCTCTATGATGCGAAGATGGCAACACCTCAATACTTACGTTTAATCCGATATTGGACCAGGCTTTTTGAACGAATTCGCATACCTCCATTGCCATGGCAGGAGTAGAAATAACTATTGGATGCTTTTTTAATTGGGGAAGAGACTCCACAATGGCTTTAGCCTTCTCTGGCTGATAGGACAGTTCTTCGGCATTAAAAGATTGGGACCAAAGTACCGGTGGGACAAAGCCGGTTTTTGCTGCAGTACCCAGTCCATTAAGCACAAAGGCAACTAAATCTTCTCGGTTAATAGCCATGGATAATGCCCGACGCACTTGAGGATTATCCAAAACGCTATCCAAGCCCAAGCGAAAACCTAAATAATCGGTTTTAAGAAAGGGCGTTTTTATGGCGTTAAAATCCTCAGCAAATTCTGGAGCCAACTCCCCTTTTGGAGTCAGTACTCGGTGTTTAGAAGCCGCATCCAACCCAGACATAAAATCGAAATCGCCCCTTTGCATTGCCATCAATGCTGCACTTTGATCTTTTATAAAAGACACCGCGATTGCATCAAGGTAGGGCAGAGAATTACCATTTGCGTCTTTCAAGTAATAGCGAGGATTTTTATGCAATACCAGCTTATTCCCTTCTTCCCAGATAAATATTTTAAAAGGGCCAGTTCCAACGGGATGCGACCTAAAGTCCTCACCATAATAATCAATAGCTTCTTTGGGCACTATGGTACAGTATTGCATGGCGAGCAAGGAAAGAAACTGAGGTGCCGACTGCTTTAAATAAAGGGTTAAAGAATCGGAACTATGAACCGTGATATTAAGACTTTCATCCTCATTCCTTGCAACCAAATCCAGCACCCACCTTCCTGGTGAAGCTGTTTTAGCATCTGCAATGCGATTAAATGAATAGACAACATCGCTTGCGTTAACTGCTCTTGTTCCTTGCTTGAAGCAAGCATCCTCGTGAAAAAAAACTCCCGATCGCAGCTTAAAGGAATACCTATCCTTTTTATCGTTCATTGACCAGGAGGCAGCCATTAGAGGCTGTGGTTTTAGGTTGCTATCGAGGGCAACTAAACCATCAAATATTTGATTAACCGCCCAAATATTTTCGAGATTTCTGGAATAGGCAGGATCCAGGGAGCTAATACCACCAGGCTCATTGTAGCGAAAGACCGCCCCCTCCTTTTCCTGCATTTCATTTTGACAGGAAATAGCAGTTGCAGCAACAATTCCCAGACAAAATATGATTGGGTTTACGATAAAGTATTTTTTAATAGAAATATTTTTCACAAAAAACTTTTAATACTCTTTTAGTCAATAATAATACTCTCAAAACAATATAAAACCATTAAAAACACACCCAACCAATCCTTATTGATTTATTTTCGTCACATAGCATCCGTTTAAAACATTTTTTAGCTATTCACAACAAAATTTTGGGGTTAAAAAATGACTAGGAGTTCTTTGCACGTGCTTAAAATAAATTAACAAATCAACCTTAAAGATCTCAAGCCCTTTAAATCCTATGGCTTGGGGTAAATATAGAGCAAAGACTTAAAAGCAAAATCAAATCAACAATCAACTCCAAAAACTATGAAATCACTTTACACCTTTTTGGCTACATGCCTAATTACAATATCTGGATTTGCCCAGGATATTAACATAGCTGGGTTTAACTTTCAAGGTTATGCCATAGACAACGAAGGAAAAGCAATTACTACCGAAAATGTTACTGTAACCTTTACCATAGGTAGTTTTGTGGAAGAACATAGTTTAACTACTGATGCTTTTGGTGTTTTTAATGCTGTGATAGGTACGGTTAAGCCTACAGATTTCAGAAAGCTTGATTTCAAAAACCCCTACGAAGCATTGTCATTAAAAGTCCAGGTTCAAAAAAACAGTGGAGCGCAAGTGACCATATTTAACGGACCATTACAGTCGGTACCCTACGCCAGATCTGCAGAGAACGGAGTTCCCGTGGGAACCATCATTGCATTTTCTGGTGCTGTTGCACCAAAAGGATGGCTTCTATGCGATGGAAAAACTTATAACAAAACCGACTTTCCCAGATTAGAAGGAATTATAGGTTCTTCTTGGGGAAATAATGGTGGAAGCACCTTCAAAGTCCCTGATTTAAGAGGGAGATTTTTAAGAGGAGCAGGAGCTGGGTCTACCGGTTTAACTGGAGCAAATATCCCAGAATTGGGAAAAGCATACGGGGACCAAAATAAAAGTCATAATCATAAGGTTACTGTTCGCCCACATACACATAATTTTACCGACATATTTCACTCTGAAGGTGCCTTTGGAGTTCCAGGAGGAGCAGGAAGTGAAGCAGTACCAGGAAATAAAGGCTCAGGAGCCACAGACGAGGATAATGTTGGATATAATAAGTCTAAAGTAACGAACTCAACAACGGCAATAGCAGACTGCGAAAGTTCTGGTGGAGCAGAAGCCCGTCCGCACAATGCTGCCGTAACCTACATTATCAAGTACTAATCTCAGTACGCACTATTAATTCCAATTCATTATTATGAAAAGAATTTTGCAAATACTGGGGCTAGTACTTTGCACCCATCTTGCCTGGGCGCAACAATACTATCCCCACCAAATGGGCTACGCTGGTGGCACCTACTATAATTTAGATACCAGTACTACCAATACCTACACCACCTTTTTTAATGGCGGGGCCTACATGGGCTCGCCGTGGGTAAAATCTTTAGACAACGACTATTTCAAGGCAGATTTTAGACATAACCTTGTTTATGTAGACAATGCCTTTAAAGAAGACCTCTTTGCCTCCAAAGGGTATTTTGGAGATTATGTAGAGTTGCGCTGGACCATGATTCGATATGAGAATCAGGTTACCGGCTTTCGTGTTTTCAGAAAAATAGCAGGTTCTACAGAACAACCCAAGAGAATAGCCACCCTATCCAAGGATGTTAGAATGTGGCGAGACGAGTATGCTGAAACTGGGGTGCTTTATGAATACACCCTATATGCGGATGGTATATTCCCAGTATTTACTCACCTAATGAACCAAATTTCTGGTATAGGTTTTAGAGTCCCTACGGGTCAAATTTCTGGTCGTGTAACTTTCGAAGGAGGAGAAGCAGTAAAAGGAGTTGATATCATTGCTTCTACTACCGACAATTTTAGCGGAAAGAGTATAGACCTAAACGGAACTATTAATTCTTACCTAAGAGTATCCCACACCAACGACAACGATAAATGGAAATTCGATAATGGTTTTACTTTCCAGGGATGGTTTAAACCCAACTATGGTTCAGGTACAAGAGTTTTAATGCAGAAATTTGGTCAGGTCAGGTTGGAATATGACGCTGGCATTAAAAAGGTAACCTTTAAAGCAAATTACGATACCAATCCATATAACTCGGTATCCGTGACCCTTAATGGACTGGATGCAACAAAATTCTTTCAGGTTTCTGCCACCAAGAATAACAACAGAATTTATTTAAGAGTAACTCAGGACCACTCCAAGGAAAAAACTTGGGTAGACTCTGTTGATGTAACTAATAACGGTGCTATCCCTTTCAGAACAAACGATTTTCTGATAGGCAGCACTTCCTCAGCTGAAAGCTTCATTGGAACTGTTGACGAAATCAGAATCTGGCAAAAGGCCTTCTCCCTAGAAGACTTGGCAGACAATTCGGGAATGTACATTTCGGGCACTGAGGATAGCCTTACCGCTTACTTTAGACTTAACGAAGGTACGGGAACAAGAATGTACGACCTATCGAGAAAGGGATACACCTTTAACGAAAACCATGGTTATGTTCACGCAGCAGCAACTTGGTCTAATACCGTACCTACCAACACACAGTTAGCGGTTAAGGGTATTACTGATAAAAACGGTAATTACATTGTTTCGGGAATTCCGTATAATTCGGATGGATCTACATACAGATTCACTCCATTTTTAGGGATACACAAATTCGACCCTAAAGAGAAATTACTACTAATTGGACCAGGATCTACGACCCACAACAATGTTGATTTTGTGGATATCGCATCTTTCCCTGTAGACGGATATGTATATTACAAAGGCACTGAGTTTCCGGTAAAGGATGTTAACATTAAGATTGATGGTCAGTTAGCTGTAAACAGTAGCGGAATTCCTATAGGAACGGATAACGCTGGTAAATTCACTATTAGCGTTCCCATTGGAGAGCATCATTTGGAGTTTGTTAAACAGGGACACGAATTCGAGAATGGTAGATTTCCTGCGACTGGAAAATGGAACTTTCAGGAACCTTATACTTTTCAAAAAAGAATTTCTGACAAAACGCTTGTAAGAGTGGTTGGAAAAGTTGTGGGTGGGCCAAGGGAGGCCGCTAAACCAAAGGGACAAGGAACATGTAATAATAATATTGGTACCGCAACAATCCTACTTGGTACTGAGAGAGACTTTCAATTAGCTAGGCTACAACTTCCTGTAGATTCTACAAGAAAGGATACCCAGTTTGTTTTTATCAATGGTGTTCGAACTTCAAAAATAGTCAGTCCAAAAACCATTAAAAAGAATAGTTTAAAAGAGGTAACCATAAACACCGATTCTGAAAACGGCGAATTTATTGCATTACTTCTTCCAGAGAAATATGTTGTAAAATCAATAGCCACCGATACTGGTAGTGGTTCAGGATATAATTTTGGTAGTGAACACCATGTAACCTGGGACCTATCTAGCACCTTGCAAAGGACAGAAATTGACTCTACACTAGATTCCTTAAATTTTACCACTAACGGGGATACTTTATGGTATTATTCATACGATAGTAGTCACTACCAATACGCACACGACTTTATTTATCGAACACTTCCAACAATAGCCGTTACCAATAAAGAAGGTGGAATTGCTTTTTGGGATGAGAAGGTATCCATCGACGAATCTACCTCGATCGACGTCGTCAACACCACAACTAAATGGCCACTTACCCAATGGCCAATATTCACGCAACGTAAGACTTATGATTTAAAAATTTCGGTTTTCGAAGAGTATAGGAACGGCGTTGATTCAGATCATGTCCCCGTAACCGACGGAACGGTAGACGTTCAAAATGGCATTGCAATTAAAACAGATAGACAAATTTATTCGATTGATGCCCAAGGTGTTGCCAATTATCAATTTAAGGCTGGTAAGCCAAAAACGGTGGGTGACTTCACCCAACTTTTGACCATTACCGCTAATACTGGTAAAAATGGTGCCATAAAAACTTCATGGAAATACTCACCACCTGCTGGAGGTAATTCCGCAATGCAATTTAGGGGTTATATAATCGGAGCTAATCCTACCGGTAAAAATTTCGTAACCACGGGGCCTGATGAAGTGGAGATGATAATTAGAGACCCATATGGATCCAATAGTTATGCATGGTATGAAATAGGTAACTCCAAATCAAAAACCACAAGTTATTCGGTGGGTAATGGAGCAAATTCAGAAGCTAAAGTAACCGCTCATCTTGGGATGAAGCAAACTACCTTTGCGGGTGTTGGTGCTGGAGTAATACTAACCAATGATATCACAAATGATATTGCTGTTGGCTTAAAATCTGAGAAGCAATGGAATGAAGAAAATTCATCCACCACAACCATTACCAACACTAAGAGATGGCAAACTAGTGCTGAACCAGATTTTGTTGGGGCTAAAGGTGATGTTTTCATTGGAAACTCAACGAACATTGTATATGGAAAAGCAGAGGCCTTAAGGTTTACCAAAAAATCCGGGACTTGCCCTCCAAATTCAATTTGTATTCAAAAGGGTGGAGATTATTATATCTTGGAAAAACTAGATGACTTCAGGTTAACTCCAGAGTTTTCAACTGCATTTCAATATTCTCAAAATCACATCGAAAACTACCTAATTCCTAACTGGGAGATGCTAAGGAATGCTTATTTCAGTAAGGCTGTTACAGCAGGACTTATAACGCCCATCAATGGTGCGGATGGCTCAGTAAGTAATGACATTGATAAGGAAAAAAAGGTGGACAATTTCGCCAATGGTGATACCGTCATAACCATCACGGGGGATAAATATAATATCACATTGAATAGCACCACCCGACAGGCAATGGGCTACAAGTCAATCTCTGGTTTTATTGATACTGTAAGGTTGTACAATTCCCAGATTCAAAACTGGAAAAATATTTTGGGACAGAATGAACGTGACAAATTGGAGGCCACTCTTGAACAAAACTTGTCATATGATGCCGGGGTAGTATATTCTAGTGAATTTACAACGGATTCATCGTCATCAAAATCTAAATCCTTTGATTTCGCAATAACACCTTCATTGGGTGGTCAAAAAGGTGCTCAAATAAGTGGTATAGGTCTAACCATGCAGTTGAACATGGAATATTCGCGCTCCGAATCTAAAGCTTCTGGGGAAGAGGAAACATCCACCATTACCTTTGGCTATGAACTTTCAGACACCGATGAAGGAGATTACTTTAGTATTGATGTAAAAAAACCTAAATCTGCCACCGGCCCGGTTTTCTTTACTCGAGGTGGACAAAGTTCCTGTCCTCATGAAGGGGAAGAAAAAACGAAATATTTCCAGAAAGGAGCTATTTTAAGTGAAGCCACTCAACAACGAGAAAAGCCTTTAATTACTCCTAGGTCAGCAACCATAGTAAATGATATTCCTGAGGATAAACCTGCATTTTTCAATGTAGAATTGGCCAATATTAGCGAGGCTGGTGATGATACATGGCTCATGATTTCTGTTGACCAGAAATCGAATCAAACTGGAGCCATTGTTAAGTTAGATGGACAAAATATCAGTAATGGTAGAACCATCTTTATTCCAGCTGGCACAACAATTAATAAGGTTATTTCTATAGAAAAAAACCAACCGCACATTAACGAATTTAATGATATCGGTATCATTTTACATTCGGTTTGTCAATTCGATCCAGGAGACAACTGGCCCGATATTGCGGACACCGTCAAATTAACCGCCAAGTTTAAACCGGTTTGTACCAAGGTCGACCTCAAGGGTGTTCCTAACCAATGGGTAATGAATAGTTCCAATGAGGATAGAGAGCTTAATTTCACCATTGAAAACTACGATCTGGTCTTTACAGGATTTGAGGAAATCCATTTCCAAACCAAACCCACTACTTCTTCTTTATGGACCAGTAAGCAAGTATTTACAGTTGCAGATTGTGCTCCTACTTGTAATGGCAAAGAATGGATTAACGGCAAAACTACCCTTAATTACACCCTAGATATGTCGGATCTCCCGGATAGGTCTTACGACATCAGGGCTTATTCTACTTGTGCCAATGGTACCACAAACGAATCGGCCATTTTAACTGGAATTAAAGACACCAAAAGACCTCAGGTTTTTGGTACCCCCTCCCCTGGTGATGGAATTCTATCTCCTGGCGAAGACGTGCTGATCGTGTTTAACGAACCCATCTTTGCTCCAGATAACTTCGAAGAAACGAACGTTACGGTTAAAGGCGTTTTAAACGATGCCAAGATAGACCACAATAGTGTTCTTTTCTTCGATGGTAATGATGATTACGCCAGTGTCACTGCAGCCTCTACCCTAACTGATCTTTCGTTTAGCTTCGAATTTTGGGTTAAGCGTAGTACACTCGGATCCCAGCAGGTAATTCTTAAGCAGGAACAACTTGAAATTGGGTTTAATGCTAATAACGAGTTTTACCTAAACCTAGCTGGTCAATCTTTCACCGGGGAAACTAGCGCTGAAAACATTTTCGGTAATACGGACAAGTGGATACACTTTACTGTTAGTTATAATCATGACACCAAAAAGTTGAATGCCTACAAGGTTTTTGATGGGTCTACACAGCCAATTTTAATCGACAACAAAGATGTTACTAGCCCATTTAATGTTACGGGCAAAATGTACATCGCTGCGGACGAAAACAATGCAAACAACTTCGGCGGTTTCATGCACGACCTTCGATTGTGGGAGAAAGCACTAACTCAGGCCGAAGCCATTGCCAAAAAAGATGACATCCTAAAAGGTGATGAGATTGGATTAATTGGTTTCTGGCCTATGAACGAGCTTCGTGGACCCGTTGCTGCGGACCTATCCAGAGCGCATCATGCCGTGCTCAATGGCCCACTTTGGAAAGTTCTTCCATCAGGATTTGCCAGAAACTTTACTGCTTCCGGTCAGATGGACATCGACAACTCCAAAAGTGATATCCTAATCACTGATGAAATGGATTTCACCCTTGAATTCTGGTTTAAAGCCGATGCGAACCAAAAAGACAAGGTGCTTTTCTCCAATGGGAAAACTGATGGCTCGGAAAGCGCGGATGCCGAAGAGGATATTTGGGAAATTGGATTTAACGCAAGCGGAAACCTTTACGCCAAAAACAAAGGGGTAAATATTACCAATACCGAGTTAGATCTACTAGATGATACATGGCATCACTTCGCCCTGGTTTTAAGAAGAAAAGGAAATGCATCCATCTATGTAAACGGAGAACTATCTGGATTTAAACACAGCTCCTCTTTCGGTGGACTAAAAGGTGGTGAAATGACTTTCGGGGCGAGTAGAAAACAAACCACCGGAACACCATATACCAAGAATTTCACTGGTTCTATGGATGAGATCCGCTTTTGGAACCTTGCACGTACCAAAAAGCTATTGGAAATGGATATGTTCTCCAAATTACAAGGGGATGAACTAGGACTGGTAGGCTACTATCCGTTCGAGAAATTCGACATCACTTTGGCTTTGGTTTCTACCCTGGAAAACATGGATAAGGTTTATGACCCTACCACTAAGTCATATATCCCACACAACCCAGCAGTTTTAGCGGATCATAGCACTGGTACTTTCGAGACTAGTAACGTTCCAAACATTAAAAATGCTAGACCCGTTCAAAAAATTGGTAAAGCTATTGTTACCGCTGCCGACCGTGTAATCATTGAGTTAACCACAGAGGCTAACTTAATTGAGAAAACCATTGTAGAATTTACTGTTGAAGCCGTAGAAGACCTTTACGGGAACACTATGGCTTCTCCAGAGACTTGGACAGCGTACATCAAACGTAACACTGTGCTTTGGGATGAACAGAACAAGGAGTTCGAGAAAATGGTGTACGATCCACTTAGCTTCTCTGTGGATATCCTAAACATTGGAGGTTTAGAGGAAACCTTTACCATTTCTAATGTTCCAGCTTGGTTAAGTATCTCTGAAGAAACTGGAGTTCTTGGTCCAGATAGTAGAAGAACCCTGAATTTCACGGTTTCGGAAGCTCTAAATATTGGAACCCACGAACAGAACATCTACCTAACCTCTGATTTCGGATTTAATGAAGTTTTAAGACTTAAGATTAAAGTCATAGGAAACGAACCCGATTGGGAATTTGATCCAACCGCCTTTGAATATTCAATGAATATCATTGGACAAATTACGGTTGATGGTGTTATTTCATCTGACATCGACGATAAACTGATAGCTCTGGTTGGAGATGACGTAAGAGGAATCGCCAATTTACGCTATGTAGAAGAGTACGACATGTACCTTGCCTTTATCGATGTTTATGCGAATACGGCTGGTGGCGAATCGGTTAATTTCTACATCTGGGATGCTAGCGAAGGAAAAACACACACCGTTGTTAATCCTTCCAAGCCTATAACTTTTGCTTCTAACACTTTAGAGGGAACCCCTTCTGCTCCTATCGTATTTGCTGCAATTAATCAATTGTACGAACCCATTGTGCTAAACAGTGGATGGAACTGGGTTTCGTTCCCGCTAAGTACTAACGATCACCTTAAGAGTAACACGCTTTTAAGTGATTTAAATCCGGCAGATGGTGATTTGATAAAAAGTATGACCAAGTACGACCAATATGGAAGTACGGTAGGTTGGACGGGTAGCCTTTCATCTAGCGGAGGTGTTAACAATCGTGAGCTTTATAAAATTAAAATCACGGGTGCCGACACCATTGAGTACGAAGGAGCTAGAATCAATCCAGAAAACATAAACATAGACCTTAACCCTGGTTGGTCTTGGATAGGTTTCCCTAACCTAAGTAATATGTCTATCGCCGACGCCTTTAGTAACCTTGAGGTTAAAAACGGAGACTTTGTTAAAGGCCAGAATGGATTTGCAGTGTACGATATCAACATTGGTTGGATAGGTACCCTTGACTTCCTTAAGCCTAAGAAAGGATATATGTTTAAGTCGAGTGAAACGGTTACTAGAACCTTTACTTTCCCAAAACATAACCTTTATAGCAAGTCGCGTAAAATTGGACAGGATGAATTGGCGGCGTTGTACAATGAATATGGATTAAACCCCTATGCATTTAAAGAAAATGCCAGCATCATTGCCACTACAGATTTAAGCGACCTCAACCCGAAAAGAGCATATAGGTTATTGGCTTATGCAGATGGTGAATTAAGAGGAGTTACAGAATCTGATTTTGGAACCTTCTTCCTAACCCTTTACGAAAACACAGAGGAAAGCCTATTAAATTTTGTCCTTGAAGACGAGAGAGGTAATCGTTTCGATTTAAATGAAACACATCTTTTTGAAGCCAACTCCATTATAGGATCTAAGGACGAGCCTTTTCACTTTACGCTTGGAGAAAGCAGCTCACTTAACAGCGGAGAAACCGGGGTGAAAGTATTCCCTAGCCACTTCTCCGATGCGCTTAATATCAACCTGCTTTTAGACCGTGAGGAAAAAGTGGTTGTGAGCGTTCACACCCTTAACGGTGTACTGGTAACGCAGTTGGTAGACGAAACCCTAGGCGAAGGAATGCACAGAATAGCTTGGCAACTGAATAGCCAAGAGAAGGCTATGGCTCCTGGCATGTTCTTCATTAAAGTGGAGATTGAAGGTGCTACGGCGCAAACATTTAAAGTCATTAAAACTCATTAATACATCCAAATAAGAAGACGAAATGAAAAAGTTTGGAATCATTATAACCTTATTAACCCTAGTCTGCAGTGTATTTGCTGCAGACCCCAACGACCACAATACGTGGTCGGTAAACGCGGGTTCGTTTACATACAGTATGAACATTACCGCCAAGCTCAACATCAATTGTGTTGACCTGGAAAACCCTTCGAATAAAATTGCCGCTTTTGTTGGAAACGATTGTAGAGGGGTAGAATTTACCAGCAGCATTGTAAACGGAGAATACCTAGCCTTTTTAACGGTATATAGCAATAGTGTTAATGGAGAATCTATTAAGCTGTACATGTATAATGCTTCAATCGGAAATGTGGTAGCTGCAGCGGATGAAGTAGCTTTTCAGGATGGAGCAGCATACGGGTTTCCATCTTCTCCTTATATCACATACTCTAATCATGCTCCAACAGCCATAAATCTAACTGCAACAAGCATTGATGAAAACGCTGGAGCAAATGCATTGGTTGGAACTATGAGCTCGGTTGACCAAAATAGTGGCCAGACCCATAGCTACTCTTTTGTAGCTGGAACTGGTGATACCGACAACGGTAGTTTTTCCATTGACGGAAACAGCTTAAAGGCCACTAACAACCTTAATTTTGAGGTAAAAAGTTCTTATTCCGTAAGAATTAGAACTACAGATAATCTGGGTTGCTTTTATGACCAAACGGTTAGTATTACCGTTAACGATGTAAACGACGATATTACAGCTGTAAGTCTTGACAACAGTGACATCAACGAAAATGCCTCGGTAAATGCAGTTATTGGAAATGTAATTGTTAGTGATGAAGACCAGGGGCAGATCCATCAATATTTCCTGTCTAGTGCAAATGGTAAGGGAACTGATAATGATAAGGTGACCCTTTCTAGTTCTGGTTTGATTAGAGCCAATAACCAGGCCTTTAATTTCGAAGCTCAAGATGAGCTAGACGTTCAGGTTAGGGTTATAGACGGTGAAGGATCCGAGTTAATTCAGCCTTTTACTATCGCCATTAACGACCTTAATGATACACCCACAGAAATTGTAACATTTACCAATCAATTTGCAGAAAATCTAGCGGTGGGAACTACTTTAACCACCCTATCCACAACCGATGAGGATGCTGGTGATACCCATAACTACAGTTTTGCCACAGTAGAGGGTAGCGATAATGCAAGTTTCACCATTGTGGATGACGAAATTAGAAGCAACGTTATTTTCAATTTCGAAGAAAAGTCAATTTTTTACTTGTACATCATTTCTACCGATGCTGGTGGCGCCACGGTTCAGGAGCAGATTATTCTAACTGCAACCGACCAAAACGACACCCCTACTAACATTGAACTTAGCAGCACCTCATGTGCGGAAAATCAAAATGCAGGCGCTCTTGTTGCCATGCTTAGCGCAATAGATGAGGATGCAAATGATACCCACACTTATTCTTTAGTAGCTGGTGCTGGTGATACCGATAATGCAATGTTTCAGGTGGATGGCGACCAACTTAAAACAAGTACACTTTTCGATTTTGAAACAAAAAATCAATTAAGCCTTCGTTTACAAGTAAATGATGGTAATGCTACTTACTCCAAAGCTTTCACTATTTCTGTTACTGATAATAATGATACACCCTACGATCTTAACATCAGTAACAACGAAGTGTATGAAAACCTTGCAGATTATCAATTTGCAATTCTATCTACCTCCGATTACGACGCCAACGATGCTTTTAGCTATGCCTTAGTTTCTGGTTCTGGAGATACGCACAATAGCCAATTCAAAATTATTGGCAACTCGCTATACACTAAGAACGGTTTCGACTACGAGTCGGCTAACAATCTGTCTATCCGAGTAAAAACTACGGATGAAGCTGGAGCTAGTTTCGAAAAAACACTAGCCATTAGTATCCTCGATGCCAATGACAAACCATACGCACTAAGTCTTAGTAATAATGTGGTGGCAGAAAATGCAAATCTGGGAACCCCATTTGGTTTGTTTACCGGATCTGACGAAGACGCAAATACAACATTTACTTATGCTTTTGCAGAGGTTAGCGGTAACGATAACGCAAACTTCACCATTGTTGGAAATGAGTTAAGAACTAACTTAAAATTCAATTACGAGGATAGAAGCATCTACTACATTTATGTAAATGTTTACGACCAACATGATGCTTTTTTCCAAAAGCAGTTTACCATTAGCATAGATGACGCTAATGATATTCCAACCGATATTTCTATTAATAACCTTACCATCCCAGAAAACCAGGTAAGCGGAACCTTTATAGGAAAATTAAGCACCACTGATGAGGATGAAAACGATACGCATCTTTACTTTTTATCAGCTGGAGACGGTGATGATAATAACAATGCATTTGAAATAAGAAACGACTCACTTTTCAGTGATGCTGTATTCGATTACGAAACACAAGCAACAAGAAGCTTAAGAGTAAGTAGTTCTGACGGAAATGGGACAGTTTCCAAACAATTTACAGTTTCTGTGATTCCTGGAAATGATGCTCCCTACGGAATACTTTTAAGCAATGAAGAGGTAGTAGAGAACGCCAATAACACCTTAGTTGGAGTACTATCCACACTAGATTCTGATGCGGAAGACACCCATACTTATTCCTTGGTATCTGGAACTGGATCTACCGACAACGCCAAGTTTAAAATAATCGGCGACCAACTTTTAACCAATGTGGCTCTTGACTTCGAAACACTTGATACCGCTGAGATTAGAATTAAGGTAAGCGACTTATTAGGATCTACTTTCGAACGCACATTTAAGATTGCCGTGGAAGATCAAAATGACGTGCCACAGGATGTATTCTTAAGCACTAACATCTTTGACGAGAATCTAGATTTTGGAAGTACTATCGCCAACCTATCCACTCTGGATGAAGATGCCGACGAAACCTTCACCTATGAATTAACACAAGGAGAAGTAGATAATGCTTTATTCAGTATCGTTGGCTCTGAGCTTCGAACTAATAGCCAATTCGATTTTGAGACCAAATCGAGCTATTTTGTAAAAATCAAAGTAACCGATCAAGGAGGACTATCTCTTTCAAAGCAGTTCTCTCTAACGGTTAACAACACCAATGATATTCCAACCGATATCTCTTTAACCAGCTATACGGTAAAAGAGAACAAAACATCGGGGCAGGCTTTTGCAAAACTTGTTGCGACCGATCAAGATCCTTCAGACAACTTTACCTTTTCACTAGTTAGTGGGTTAGGTGACGATAACAATAGCAACTTCAACATTTTTGGTGACTCATTATACGTGAACACCAATTTGGATTTCGAAACGCAAAGCACCCACTTTATTCGCGTTCGTGTTTCAGACGGAACGGGTTCTTATGAAAAGAGCTTAACCATAGGTATCCTGGATGCCTTTGATGCTCCTACTGCTATTGAGTTGAGTTCGGACATGATTGCTGAAAACAAAGAAGTAGGGACTTTGGTAGCTACGCTATTAGCGATAGATGTCGATGCGCAGGACAGCCACACCTTCAGCTTTGCCGAAGGCTTAAACGACGACGACAATTCTTTCTTTGTAATTGAAGCCAACCAGCTGGTTAGCAACGCTAAGTTTAATTATGAGGCTAAAAGCCAGTACAAAATCAGAATAAAGGCAACTGATGCAGGTAACTTAAGCTACGAGCAGTTCTTCATCATTAACATTATCGATGAAAATGATGCACCAACTTCTATAGACTTAAGCACATTAAACTTTGACGAGAACATCCCGGTTTCTTCAGTAATAGCTGAAATTTCTGCTGAAGATCCAGATGCAAACGATGAGCTGAGATTTGAATTCGCCAACAACGGCGAGTACGATAACCATGCCTTCCAAATCGTAGGAAACAAAATCGTAACCAAAGAAAAAATCAATTACGAGGTTAAGCGCAAATACGTACTTAACATCAGAGTAATAGATATCGCTGGTGCATCTTTTGTTCAGCAATTTGTATTGGATGTTAACGATAAGATGGATGCTCCAACAGCCATTTTATTAGACAACGCATCTTTCTGGGAAGAATCTGCTTTAGGAACCTACATCGGAACTTTCGAAGTACACGATCAGGATGTAAACGACCAACACACTTTCCAATTTGTAGCGGGAATGCTAGGCGCTGACAATTCGAAATTTATGATTTCGAACGACAGCTTATTTACCAACACCTTCTTTGATTTTAATGCGCAAAGCGATTTTACGATTAAGGTTAAGGCAACGGATAAAACTGGGTTAAGCATAGACCAGAATTTCAGTCTATTCCTAAAGAACTCGAACAATGCACCTACATCCCTAACCCTGATTGGTAATGATGTAGATGAAAATCTACCAAACCAAAAAACAATAGGATACTTTGTTTCTGTGGATCCAGACTCAGGAGATGGTCATCAATACACTCTTGTTCCTGGAGAAGGTGATGCCGATAATGGAATATTCGAAATCGTTAACGGAATCCTGTACTCTTCAGCGAGTTTCGATTTCGAAACCAAGAACAGCTACTCGATAAGAGTGAGAACAACCGATTTTGCGGAAGCATACCTTGAGCAAGACTTCGTAATTAACGTAAACAATGTAAACGACAGGCCAAGTAACATTAGCCTTTCTACCAACACTTTCAACGAAAACCTTGAAAAGGGAAGCCGCATTTTAAGATTCACCACTACCGACCAAGATGCTGGTGCTAGCTTCACTTATACGTTTAACAACGATCAGCAAAACGACAATAACATGTTTGCGATTAATGGAGATAGCTTGGTACTGGATGGTTTTTTCAACTTTGAGGAAAAAGAGCTTTATACCATTAGAGTTACTAGTACCGATGAAGGTGGATTGGCCACTACGAAACAATTTATTGTAAACGTAAACGACATAAACGACGCCCCTACCCTTTTAAACCTAGAAGTACTTCCGGTGTATGAAAACGATTCTACTTCCTTAATCGCAATTGTGGAAACAATAGATGAGGATACTTGGGATGCCTTCAACTACGGGTTTATTCAGGATATCAATGGTGCTTCAAACGGCAATGTAATTTTCAGAGGAGACAGTTTATTCTTATCGCGTCCTTTTAACTTCGAGGCAAGCGCGACGGCAAGTCTGCATTTCTACGGAATGGACCTAGCTGGAATGAAGGTTGACACCGTAATAACCTTGGATATTATTGATGTAAATGATAAACCAACGGACATTTTCATTAGCAACTTAGAAATTGCAGAAAATTCGGCCCTAGGAACTATCATTGGGGCATTTAACACCGCGGATCAAGATAAAGATGAAACCTTTACTTACACATTGGTATCGGGTGATGGCGATGATAATAACGCCGCTTTCTTTATTGCAGAAAACGAGTTAAAAATCGCTACCAGCCCTAACTACGAGATCAAGCCAAACTATAGTGTTAGAATCAAAAGTACCGACTCTAGAGGCTTAAGCACCGAAAAGGCATTTACCATTGAAGTTCTAAACGTAAATGAAGCTCCAATTTTGGAAGATGCTATTTTGGATGTACCAGAAGACTTCGAAATTGGTGAGTACCTAGCAACCTTGTCTTACCTTGATAACGATCTTGGAGATCAGCACACCTTTAATGTTGTGGGGGCATCAAACGTAATAGCTGTTGATGAGCTAGGTGACATTTACCTAAATAGCATTCTAGATTACGAAGATGTGAGTGTTTATCCTCTTCAAGTTTCTATTACAGATCAGGGAGGATTGTCAGACACTGCAAATGTATTACTACGTGTAGTGGATGTTATTGAAAGCGGAGCCAACCAAAAGCTTCCGGTAAACAAAATCATCTCCCCTAATGGCGATGGTAAAAACGATGCCTTCCAGATTGAGAATGTACACCTATACAAAGATTACTCTCTTTCTATTTATAACGAAGCGGGTGGCTTGGTTTATCAAGTGAACCGTAACTACAGCAATGACTGGCAAGCAACGTATAATGGAAAGCCATTGGAAACTGGTAGTTACTACTACGTTTTTGTAAGCAATTTAAACCCTGCAGACATGTTCAAGGGGGTATTTTCAGTAATTAAATAATTCAGTAGCCATGAAAAAGGTACTATTCATATTAGCAGGAGTTTTGATTGGACATTTTGCCCAAGCTCAAAACTTAATTACCCATTATTCTTACCAGTTAAATTGGTTTAACATAAACCCAGGATTTGCTGCAATTGAACCAGGATTAACTGCTGTGGTTAATCCTCATACCCAATGGGTAGGAATGGATGGAAATCCAACTAACTCCATGTTTGGATTATACGGTCAGTATGGCGACAACATGGGCCTTGGAGCAAAAATCATCGTGGATAAGCGTGGATATTTCTCTAACTTTTCAGCAGAGGGAGTTTATGCCTACACCGCAAAAATAGATGAGCAGTCTAGTCTTAATTTTGGAATAAGCATGGGGCTTTACCAAACGCGATTGAATACGCAGGATTTAATCAATGACCAGTATACAGATGCGTCGGATCCTACGGTAACCACATTGTATTTCGATGAATCTCAATTTCTTTCCGGATTTGGGATGGTTTATCAGAACAAGGAGCTAACCCTTGGTGTAAGTGCACCACATCTAATTGTTACGGGAAGACCAATTTCTGATCATTTGTTTTTTATTGCTGGTTACAAATTTGATGTACCAGAAAGTAAATTGAAAATTGCTCCTAGCATTGTACACCAAAACATTACTAGAAGTCCTTCAATTACCGACTTAGGTATTGCATTTGAATGGGACCAAAAAGCATGGTTTAAGTTTGTTCAAAGAACAAATAGAACCAGTGTTTTCGCTATGGGTTTTAATGTTAATCAGTTTAGATTTTCCTATGCATACTCTTTGGCCTCCAGAGCTATGTCCGGGGCAAGTTCAGGTTCCCATGAATTGGGTATTATTATGAATTTCAGCGCTTTCAATTTTCAGACGAACACTGTAGATTAAGCCTACACTTCTACCCCAATTGATGAAATTTAGATTACTTGGCTTCCTTCTCTTTGCATCCACTTTGGTTTTTGGTCAAACGAAGGAAGCCAATTTTTTATCCAAAGCCCAAAACTTTAAGGAGCAAGGCATTTATGACTCCGCCTTGGTGTATTATAACCGGGCTTGTGATTATTATTTGGCTATCGGTGACACCCTAAACCATGTTTATGCCCTAACTAGTTTCGCCGAATTTCAAAGGTTTTTAGTGAAGCTTCCCGAAGCAAAAGAAAAGATAGACAGTGCAGAAGACCTTTCGGAAAAAATTCTAGTTCCCCCTGCATTTTTAGGTTACCTCTACGGCAGAAAAGCCGCAATTCTTTCCGAACTAAGGACCTCTCCTCAGGATTTGGTTTCGGCCTATGCAGACATGGCTTACCAACAAGCAGCCAAGGCACAAGACACCATTTTGATGGCAACATCTCTAAATGAGATTGGTTTTGTTTTGGAGAATAAAGACCGCGAAAACTGTTTCGATAAATACAAAAAAGCACTTAAGCTCTTTAAAGCAAAAAATGATACCGATGGATTTTTGTTGGTGTGCTTAAATCTTGCAAGAGCATACCATCACCACGCTATTCGAGACTCTGGTAGGGTTTATGCCGAAATGGGTATTAACCTACCTACTTTCTATCAAGACATTAGAAAAAATGAGCACTATTATTTCTATGCCGAAATACTTAGACACCAAGGTTTTCACAAAGAGGCATACGCTGCACTCCACAAACACCACGAGTTAGAATATCTCAAAAATCTCGATGGATGGAATTCCAACCTTGCCAAAATGGAGCGCCAACTTAAGTTGAAGGAAAAGGAAAACGAGCTTCTAAAAAAACAAGACTCCATAAACAAAACAGAAAACGAATTAAATAGCGAAAGACGAGTAAAAAGCTATGCTTTTGTAATCATTTTTATTCTGCTCGCATTACTCGGTCCGATTATTTATTTCAACCAGTTGTTTAGAAGGAAAAATAAATTATTGATGAAACTATCCAAGGAAAACAATTTCCTGGTAAGAGAATCAAACCACCGCATAAAAAACAATTTGCAGCTCATTAGTTCTATTATAAACAAAAAATTAAAGGTCGCACAACAAGACGAGCTTACACAACTACGAGAAATTTCAACAAAAATTGAAAGTATCGCTGGGGTACATAAGCAACTTTATACCAACAATGAGTTAGAATCTATTTGGTTAAAGCCATATTTAGAAAATTTGATAGCTGGATTAGGAGGGCTTCTTACAAAAGAAAATGTGGCTATCGCTTGTGAATTTTGTGATGTTCAAATTAATGCGAAAAAAGCAACCTATCTGGGTTTACTCATAAATGAATTGATCGTAAACTCCTTGAAACATGCGTTTAAAGATAGCAGGGCGAAAATCATCAAGATAAAATTAAATCGAGACGACCAAAACTTTTATCTTACCTATAAAGACAGTGGTACCGGACTTGGAAATGCCAATATCAAAATGGTGAAACTGTTAACATCGCAGCTTGGAGGATACTTTACACGAAGTGAAAGCGATTATCAAGAACTTAATTTCACATTGAAGCTATGAATGTTTTAATAGTTGAGGACGAATTACTAGTAGCCGATCACATTGCCGATATTATCCAAAGCCAGGGGGCCAACGTGGTAGGCTTGGCAAGAGATGTAGAGGAGGCTTCCACGTTTCTAAATTCACATACTCTAGACCTAATTTTCCTAGATATATTTTTAGAAAATAGCAATGGGATAGATTTTGGAAGAAAACTTCGCAACACGCACCCAAACATCCCTTTTATTTTCTTAACTGCTAATATAGACAAGGAAACCCTGCGCGAAGCCGTAGACTGCAAGCCTTTTAGCTACATTTCCAAACCGTTCCAAGAAACCGATATAATTGCCGCCATTGAATTAATTAAAAGTTCCAACCACGGTACAAACGGTTTGAAAATAAAATCATCGGATGGTATGGTAGATGTTCCATTCAATGAAATTTTTTACATAGTAGCCGATGGAGTATATTGTAACATTCATACAGAAAAAAGATCTTACCTGCATCGTGCAAGCCTTACAGAATTAATGAATCTACTACCCCACGCGGAATTTCAAAGAACACATCGGTCTTACATTGTGAATAGAAACCATATCCAAGCTAAAAAGTCGGATAACCTAATTGTAGCTAATGAATTAATTCCGGTGTCCAAGTCCTACCGAAATCTATTTTAAGTTAAGCTAGCTTCCTATCTGACTAATAGTTATTTGTCAAAATTGATTTTCTAAATCTTCCATTTTACTCCATAACATAACCGCAAAACTCCATAAAGGAGACATATCAACGGATATTCTGCTTTTCTCAATAAAGCCCAACCGAGTTCAATTTAAATCCAAAAGCTCGATGTAAGCCCTAGTAAAAGTTCAATTTGCAGCCCTTATCTGCCTAAATTGTTGCGCTGTTGAAATAACCTCTCAGCCCTGAAATTTTTTAACCGGCTTACATGAAGAAACTTTACCCACTTTTACTAGTGCTAGTGCTGCTAGCGCCTATTTTTTCTTTAGCTCAAACTACCACCATTACAATGGGAGCGGGAACAGCCACTTCCAATTCTACCGGCCAAAGTCCCAATAGCTCCTATTACGAAAGTAGACGCCTTCAATTTGTCTATACCGCATCCGAACTTAAGGCATCAGGAATTGAATGTGGTGTTATTTCTCAACTAGGGTTCTACGTTGTGCAAGCCAATGGTGTAAACATTCCCAACTATTCTATTAAGCTGAAAAACACCAATACCACCGATGCAACCAATTACCAAGGTGGACTTACAACGGTTTGGAATGGAACTTTCAACGATGTAGCCAATAGCTGGAACATGTTTACCCTCAACAATAATTTCTTTTGGAATGGAAATAACTTGTTGGTAGAAATATGCTGGCCCCATAACAATTACAGTTTCAATAATTCCGGAACGGTTAGGACTTATAATCAAGCTGGCACCAATAACGACATGATGGGTTACTACAGCGATACCCAAGACATGTGTAATACCACTACTGATATAAACGAAAACTACAAGCCCCAATTTAGGTTTGTGGTAAAAGAAGGTCCAGAAACTCCTTTAAATCCAGGCTCAATTAACCAAGCCAACAACCAAACTATATGCCAAGGTTCCTCTATTAACTACACCCTTACAGGAAGTAATGCAGACACCTACCAGTGGGAAATTTCTACAGATGGAACCAATTTCAGCAACGCTTCCGGTAGCTCTACAACTACATCCTATAACACTCCCACAACCTTATCTCCAGGTAGTTACTGGCTTAGGGTTAACACCAAGTACAATTACAATTGTGGAAGCGCCTATTCTAACCTCATTAAATTCAATATTGATCCAAGTACCAACCCTGGTAACCTAATTGCCGCAGCCAACGAAATTTGTGAGCAATCGGGAACCACACTTTCTATTTCTGGCCACACTGGAAGTATATTAAACTGGGAAGTAGCAAACACAGCCACTGGACCTTGGAATAACATCAACTTTCAGGGAACAACTTATAGCACAGGAAATTTAAGCAGCACAAAATATTACAGAGTTCGAATAAAAAGTGGCGTATGTCCTGCCCAGTACAGTAACGTAGTGGAAATAAAGGTTTTCAAATTCTCTAAGGGTGGAACTTCCTCCCCAGCAGAACAAACCATTTGTAGGTTTCAAAACGCTACCATAACACTAGATTTAGAAAATGGGGATATTCAATGGCAATCGTCTACCACTGGAACGGGGTCTTGGAACAACCTAACGGGTGAAACGGGCAATACCCTGGTGGTATCTCCTGCAGATAACTTGTTTTACCGAGCAACAGTAAAAAGTGGCCCTTGCGCATCAGATGTAAGCTCTATTGCCAAGGTAAATGTTACTCAACTGGCAGAACCGGGAACTGCCATTGCCAGCCCAGATCGAATTTGTAAAGACGATGAATCAACCTTAAGTGTAAGTGGTTTCGACAATCTAGCCACCCTTCAATGGCAAGACAGTATTGCCGGAGGATCATGGAATGATATTGCGGGAAAAACAACCGCTAGTTTTAACACCGGACCGCTTACAACTACCACTTATTACAGACTAAAAGTTCACAAAGAAGACTGCGATAATTTTGGAAATGTAGTTGAAGTAAAAGTTGACCCTCATTCCGTTGGCGGCGATGCTTCTCCAATTTGGCAAACCATATGCAATGGCGATAGCCCAGGTCCAATTAGTGCCAGCATGCATGTTGGAGGCAACTTTCAATGGCAGGATAGCCTTCCTGGTAGAATCTGGGGGGATATTGCCGGAGCCAATAACAATAGCTACACCCCAAGCACAACAGAAGGAAACTTTTACCGCTATATCATAACCAGTGGTGTTTGTCCACCAGATACAAGTTCCATGGCTTATATAAAAGTTGTGGATTGTATGAAAGATGGAAGCACGGAAAAATGTCGGGGAAGAATTACCGACTCAGGAGGAGAAAATAATCCTTATGGAAACGGTGAAGACTTTATCTACACCATTTCCCCATCAAACGCTAACAGCATCACACTTAATTTCGAAGAGTTTGACGTAGAACCAAGGCAAACTTTTCCGGGGGAAGTACTAACGGATTACCTCGAGATTTTCGACGGTCCTGATGAAAATGCTCCATCCTTAGGAGTTTTCGATAATACAAACCCGCCCACCATAATTTCTTCATCTGGTGGCTCAATCACCCTTCAATTTGTTTCGAATGTTGTGACAACACATAATGGATTTAACGCGGTATGGTCTTCCGATATCGGTGATCCAACGGTTTCTCCCCTATCGCAGTCTGTAATGCCAGCGGATCCATTTTCTATCAATGCGGCGAACTTCGATGGGTTCGTTCAGTGGGAAAGCTCTACAGATAGTTTAAACTGGTCGGATATTCCTGGTGAAAATGCATTCGACTTATCAGGAATTGCCACCACAACTAAATATTATAGAGTAAGGGTTAGCCAAGAAGGTGGATGTATTTACTACTCTCCAGGAGCTAAGGTTAGTGTAGCCGGAGGTACCACGGCATTTACCCAAGACACCAATAGAATTTGCGAAGGCAGTACAATTACCTTCGAAAACCAAAGCAGCAATGTAGATTCTATTAAATGGCTATTCCCAGGAGGATCTCCATCCACTTCTACTTCCGATAATCCCGAAGTTACCTATAACACCGAAGGTGATTATAGTGTTAGCCTGATAAGCTACTTCGGTGCTGCCGACCCAGATACCTTAACAAAAAAGGACACCGTAAAAGTTCTACCCAACCCAATGGCCGGAACCATTGCTGGAAATTCAGAGCTTTGTGAAGGAGATGATCTAACGCTAGGCCTCTCTGAGAACAAGGGAAGTATCCAATGGGAGGAGTCCGACGACAACATTACCTGGACTCCCATCGCTGGAGCAACAAGCGCCTCACTAACGGCTGATAACTTAACTGAAAGTAAATATTACCGAGCCATTTCAACTACCACATGTGGCTCTGCAACATCAGCAACGCACGCAGTTACCGTTTACCCATCTCCAGTAGGTGGGGCAGTTTGGGCCGGAAAATCTCAAACCGATACCACCGTTTGTTCTGGATCAGGCTTAATTATTGAATTACGAGGTCAGGAAGGAAATATCCAATGGCAAAAATCTACAGATAATAGTACTTGGAATAACCTGGCTGGCGAGACTGGACCGGCTATTGCCCAGGCTAACATTACATCTGGATTTTACCTAAGAGCAGAATTAAGCTCAGGAGTTTGTCCTTCCCAATATGCTGCAAGTGCTCAGGTTTCGGTTAACCCAAACCCTAAGGAAATTGCTATTTCTGGTGAAAACGAAATTTGTGATGGTAATTCAACCAACCTATCCGTTGCAGAACCCTACCTAGGTACAATCCAATGGCAAGACAGTAGCGCTAGCTCTCCTTGGAACAACATTCCCGGTGCCAACACTAACAACATTGCAGTTACTCCTACCGAAACCACTTACTATAGATTGGTAAATACCGTTTCTGGTTGTGGTTCAAAAATAGGACCGAGACATGAGATTGTTGTTAACCCTATTCCACAGAACGGGACAATTTCAGCGCTGGCAAATGAAATCTGCAAGGAGACTTCCACCTCCTTAACTATAGAAAATTACAGTGGAAATATTCAGTGGCAAGACAGCATTGGCAATGGAAGCTGGAAAAACATTGCAGGCGCCATTAACGAAACCTATAATACGCCCGCCCTTAATTCAGACACTTGGTATAGAGTTACTATTTCAACTGCAAATTGTGGAGGCCTAAGTAGCTCTCCGGTAAAAATTTCAGTTCAAGAGTTACCAGAAGCAGGAAATATCGGTAATGACCAAACCCTTTGCGAAGGCTCGGAATTAACGCTAAGCAGCGATGCAAGCAACGGCAACTTACAATGGCAACAAAGCAACGACCAAATAACTTGGAACGATCTTAATGGCCAAACCACCGCTATGCTTACCGTAACCGCTAATAACAGCAGTTATTACAGATTAATGGCATCTACCGACTTATGTGGTAGCGACTTTTCTAATGAAGTATTCATCAGCGTGGTGGAAAAGATCGATCCTTCCAGCATCAATGGTCCTACTGAAGCTTGTATCGGATCTAGCATAACTTTAGAAGTTGAAACCCAAGAAAACCTTGTTTGGCAAAGAACCATAGATGGATCTTCATGGGAGGAAATATCGGGAGCCACAAGCCGGGTATTGGAAAACATCCTAATAGAGGAAAACATCCAGTTTAGGGTGAAGTATGATAATGCTCCATGTCCGGTGGTTTATAGCCCTGTACACGCTGTTAATGCACTCGATAATCCACTGGCAGGATTTATTGGAAACGACACTACAATTTGCCCTGAGTCAATACTAGAGTTAAGAACCAATGAAAGCTTTGGAGATCTTCAGTGGCAGCAAAAATTGGCCTCCGGAGATTGGAAGGATATACTTGGTGCTAATGCAACAACCTATTCCTCTAACCCCATTAGTGAAAACGTTAGTTTTAGACTTATTAGTTCTACTGCAAAATGCAGTACGGACACATCGAATATTAGATTGGTCTCTATTATTCCAACTCCAGAAATGAGTGATGTGGTTGGGGAAAACTCGGTGTGCAGCGGAAGTTCTATTCAATTAGAAATAAGTGTAACCGACGGTAGTATTCAGTGGCAAGATTCCGTTGCAACTGGCACTTGGAATGATATTGCTAATGCAAATAGCGATTCCTACACCACGAATAACCTCAGCGTCACTACTTATTTCAGAGTTAAATCGGGTTCGAGTACTTGTGGCTGGATCTATTCCAATATCCACGAAGTGTTGGTAAATGAAACTCCGTCCATTTCACCGATAACCGGAGCTACAGATATATGCGCTGGAGAAAGCGGCACCTTTGACCTAACAGATTGGAATGGCACGCTACACTGGGAAACCAGTGAAAACGGGGAAGATTGGTTCGAAGTAGTTGGAGAAACAGCCTCTAGCCTAACTTTAAACAATCTTACCGAGGATTTTATGCTGAGAGCCATATCCAGCACAGAGTTTTGTGGTACCGACACCAGCGATCAATTGGAGATTACCATCAGACCTCAACCCGAATTAGGTGTAGTTGGAGGTGAAGAACAAGTTTGTACCAACGAATCTTTCCAATTAAATATTAGTTCATTTGTTGGAGATATTCAATGGCAAGACTCAACAGCTTCAGGTTCTTGGAATAATTTAGCTGGCGAAAATTCCAGCATTCTTACCCCCCCTGGAATAAGTGAAAAAACATGGTTTAGAGTTATTGTATCATCGGAATACTGTGGTAAAAAGACCTCTAATGAACACGAGGTAAGCCCATACCAAGTTTCTGTAGCAGGCAGCTTACCCACTACGTTAGATATCTGCGAAGGAGATTTAGTTACCCTTAATACATCGGACACCGAAGGAAACCTCACTTGGGAAATAAGTGAGGATAATGAAAACTGGAATGAAATTGGGAACGAAAATGATGAATCCATAAGTATAGTAATCAATACCAGTAGTTGGATTCGTCAGCTCGCACAAGTGGCCAGCTGTTTAATAGACACTTCCAATACCGTTAAAATTAATGTTACCCCAAATGCTTCGGGTGGTAATCTAACCGGACCATCTCAGGTTTGTGAGGGAACTGAAATTGAATTGGAAGTCTTTAATTACATCGGAACACTTCAGCTTCAAGAATCTTCGGATGGAATAACATGGCAAAATGTTTCTGGAGCCACTAGTAGCCCATTTAACCCTACCATCGGAGATAAAAATACTTGGTATAGAGTGTACCATACCTCAGGAGGATGTGGTACCGATTTCTCAAATGAACTACTAGTTTCGGTAGATAAATTACCTGTTCCTGGGAGCATATCTGGGGTAGACACCATTTGTAATAATGGTTCGGGCTCAATTAATACCACTGGATTTTTTGGTAATCTTCAATGGATAGCTTCCAATGATCAAGAAAACTGGGTGGAACTTGCGGGTGAAACCAATGCCACGCTAAACATTTCTAACCATGCTACAACTACCTATTACCGTGTTATTGCCACCAATGGAACTTGTACTCCCGATACCTCGGCAATAAAACAGGTGGTGGCCACAGCATTACCCGAAGAAGGAAATATAGACGGC
This sequence comes from Luteibaculum oceani, assembly GCF_007995015.1. NCBI lineage: Bacteria > Pseudomonadati > Bacteroidota > Flavobacteriia > Flavobacteriales > Luteibaculaceae > Luteibaculum > Luteibaculum oceani. The sequence goes on along the minus strand of NZ_VORB01000006.1, from coordinate 196,641 downwards.
CCATCATTCAGTTGCACTGGAAATAACTTTGTTTTAAACCTAGAAGGATCTCTGGGGCAGATAACCTGGGAAATCTCTACTGATGGAGGTGTTTCTTACAACCCTATTACTGGTGAAAACACCAGTAGCGTAAGCGGCAATTTTGCAACCGCGGGGACTTACTTTTACAGAGCAAGGGTAACAAACAGCCCTTGTGGTACGGTTTACTCTCAGGTGCATCAACTGGATATCGTAGAGTGTCTCCCTCCTACTTCATCAATCTCCTACACGGATGACGAAATATGTAAAGGCGGTGAAATCATTTTTACCAGCAATGCGAGCAATGCAGATTCCGTAAACTGGATATTCCAGGGAGGAAACCCACAGATATCAAATCAGACCAAACAAAAAGTGAAATACCAGGCAACGGGTACATTCTCTGTGCAGCTTATCGCTTACAACGCATACGGAAGCGATACATCAACCATGACAGTTAGAGTTACCAAGTGTAACTTCCCAGTTAGCTATTTCCGCCAGGATAACGACTCTGTGTGTAGAGGTGAAAGATTGCGCTTCACCAATTTCTCTCAATTTGCAGATTCGGTTCGGTGGTTCTTTGAAGGTGGCTCGCCATCGACCTCCACAAAAGACACGGTTGATGTTCTGTACAATAGCCTTGGAAAGTTTTATGTGTATCTCGTTAGCTATAACCCACAAGGAACAGACACCATAAAAGTTAGCAACGCGGTAACGGTTTGGAATTGCCCAACCAAACCAAACGCAAACTTTAGTTATGTCCAAAATGGATTGCTTACCAACTTCACCAACCTCTCTAGCAACGCAAGCTCTTACAGTTGGGATTTTGGGGATGGATTGGGATATTCTACCAGTACTAACCCAAGCTACACCTACCCCTTCCCAGGAACCTACGAAGTTTGTTTAACCGCAAGCAATGCGGGTGGCAGCGATACGGAGTGTAAATCAATAAGTTTTACGGTTGGAGTAAATACCACACTTGAGGAGTTGGGGATAAATATTTTCCCGAACCCCGTTGAAAATGTGCTTCAAATTTCATCGAAGGGTACTACACAAATTGAAAGTGTTCAGCTTATTGATGCTTTGGGAAGAGTATTGATGTACAAAGAATTTGAAAAAGACTTATACCTAGACATTTCCGAATTTGCCTCAGGAGTCTACCAGGTTATGATGAGCTATAAGGACAAATCAATAATTCACCGAGTAATTAAAAAGTAGTAGGGTAAATTTCCAAACACTTAAAGGACCATCTTTTTGAGATGGTCTTTTTTTGTTAATGGCGAGGCTGGATATAACCAATTGTGCATCCCCTTTGTTGATAATCAAGTTATATCTTCGCCAAAAATCAGACCATCTACCATGAATTTTAATTTTTATCTGCAACAAGGAATTAACCACATTTTAGATTTAAATGGGTACGACCATCTACTTTTTGTTGTGGCACTTTGCGCTATATATCAAATTAAAAATTTAAAGTCCGTATTAATTGTCCTTACAGCTTTTACGGTAGGACACTCCATTACTTTAATCCTGGCGGGATTGGAGATTTTAAAACTCCCCCAAGACCTTATCGAAACCTTGATACCAATTACCATAATGCTTACTGCCCTTAGCAATATTGTTTTTTACAAACGACTGAAACAGCGTAATGTAAATTGGAACTATTTTATCGCGGTGGTTTTTGGTCTCATTCACGGGGCAGGATTTTCAAATTTCTTTAGAGCAATGTTCACGGAAATAAATTCTGATTTAATCCTACCTCTTCTGGCTTTTAATCTTGGGATAGAAGTCGGACAAATAATTATTGCCATTGTTTATTTTATCGTTTTATTCTTATTGCAACTAGCCTTGAAATTTAATCACCAACGTTGGTCTAACCTCATCAGCGGACTGTGCTTTGTGATTTCAACGCTAATGTTATTCGGTGTTTTATAACATTCGATTACTTTCGTACCATGACTCCCTCCTCAAAATTCTTACTAGGATTCGCTAGTTATTTCTTGCTATTAATTTCTTGCAATAGCATGGATTCAACCTTGGGAACAAAGACTGCCATTAAAAGTGTTTCGCAGCATTTGGTAAACCGGATTAGCGAGGATGGATCATTAACCTTTAAGGTATTTGCCGATAGTACACTCCCCACCCCAGACCATCAAAACATACTTTGGCACGCTGCAACCGTAGAAGCCCTTTCTCGACATGGAAATCATCCAATTATAACATCGCACAAACAAGAATTAATAAAGGCGGCAAATCACCTTAAAGGTGAGGGTATTTCAAAGGCTAATATTTGCTCAGACTGCCTTGGAGTATGGATAGATAGTTACTCCTTATCTCACGAAAAGAATATTCGAAAGGTTAAGCTAGGGGCAGTTGGAATTGCCTTAGCTGCCCTGGTGGAAATGGAAACAACGCAGCCAAATTTCACATCTAAGGTCACCTTAAATGGATTAGCAAACTTCATTAAAAGTATGGAGATAGATTCGGGAGGGTTGGCAGCGCAATATATCCCTACGCAAACCGATTCCATTGCAGGCATAGCCCCCTTGCGCTTTGCTGGAATGGCCGCTTTTGCTCTAATAAAGTACTATGAGTACACCCAAGAAAAAAGTTGGTTGGATTTTGCTTACCGCATTTTAAACCATTACGCCCACGATAATATTAAAAACCAGTCATCAAATATCGATAACTGGATTACAATGGCCTACCGTAAGTTTATCCAAACCTATCCTTCCGCCCCAGGTATAAACAACTATGATTTAGAATATATAAAAGCACACACCCAAAAAATGGTAGAAATGACTTTGGAAAAACAGATTCTAGAGGATTCGAATTCTACCTTTTACGGAAGTTACGATTTGCAAGGACTAACTTTTAAAACGGCAGCAAAAGGCTTAACCTTGGCTTATGCTTATTGGATTTTAGAAAATAATACTCAACTGAAAGCGAAGATTATTAATTCCCTATATGCCAGTTCTTCTTTTATTATTCGTGCTCAAATAAAAGAGGGAAAATATAAGGGGGGAATTCCTCGAGCAATTATGCGCATTCCTTCGGCTAGTTCTTTCTTTAATTTAAAACAGTCCGAGATAAGACTCGATTATTTAATTCTATCCCTCGATTTTCTTCATGAGTGTCAAAACATTTTCAAATCGAGCGAGGTTTAGGCAAAAAAAAAAAATCCTCCCAAAACGGAAGGATTTTTAAAGTATGCTTGAAAAAATATTAAGCTAAAACTTCACCAACCTTGTCAGCAGCTTCTTTAAGAAGAACTACAGAGTGAACTTTTAGACCGCTGTTTTCAATTAATTCCTTCGCTTCAACAGCATTGGTTCCTTGAAGTCTAACAATAATTGGAACTGGAATATCTCCAATGTTTTTGTAGGCATCAACGATTCCTTGTGCTACTCTATCGCAACGAACAATTCCACCAAAAATATTTACAAGAATGGCTTTTACGTTAGGATCTTTAAGAATAATTCTAAAGGCCTTCTCTACGCGTTCTGCATTTGCTGTACCTCCTACATCTAAGAAGTTGGCTGGATCTCCACCACTTAGTTTGATGATATCCATGGTAGCCATTGCCAAACCAGCACCGTTAACCATACACCCAACGTTTCCGTCAAGTTTAACATAGTTAAGTCCTGCTTCACCCGCTTCAACCTCAATCGGATCTTCCTCAGTGATATCGCGCATTGCTGCGTAATCTGGGTGACGGAATAATGAGTTATCGTCTAAAGTTACTTTTGCGTCAACTGCAATAATCTTATTGTCAGAAGTCTTAAGTACTGGGTTAATTTCAAATAAAGAAGCATCACAACCTTCGTATGCTTTGTAAAGCTTTGTTACGAACTTGGTCATTTCCTTAAATGCCTGCCCACTAAGTCCAAGGTTAAAAGCGATTTTTCTCGCTTGGAAAGGCAATAATCCTACTGCTGGATCTACCTCTTCGTTGTGAATAAGGTGAGGCGTTTTCTCAGCAACTTCTTCGATATCCATTCCACCTTCGGTAGAATAAATAATGGTGTTACGTCCCTTAGCTCTGTCAAGTAAAACCGACATATAAATTTCGCTAGTTTCGCTTTCACCAGGGTAGTATACGTCCTGTGCAACAAGCACTTTATGAACTTTCTTTCCTTCAGCAGATGTCTGAGGAGTAATTAAGTTCATTCCGATAATGTTCGAAGCTTTTTCTTTAACATCATCAAGGCTCTTGGCAAGTTTTACTCCCCCACCTTTTCCGCGACCACCAGCGTGAATCTGAGCTTTAATTACCCACCAATCCGTACCGGTATCTTCGTTTAATTTTCTTGCAGCTTCTACTGCCTCTTCTGGGGTGTGAGCAACTATTCCTTCTTGGATAGCAACTCCAAAACTTTTAAGGATAGATTTTCCTTGATATTCGTGTAAATTCATGTTTTGGCTATTGGCTTAATTGCGAGCCAAAAGTAATTTATCCAAGCCAAATTCAAAACCCCTTTGGTGAGTATATTTTTCTCAATCACTAGATTAGCGAAAAAATAGAGCAATTGGAGTTACTGCGAGCCAAAAACATAAGCAAATCCTACGGCAATAATCAGGTTTTAAAACCTTTAGATTTAACCATAAACAAAGGGGATTTCATATCTATTACAGGCCCAAGTGGAGCTGGAAAGACCACGCTGTTGCAAATTTTAGGGACCTTGGAAAAACCCTCAGATGGTGAGGTTCTCTTCAATGGCTCATCCAACCCATACCAATTAAAAGAAAAACAACTAGCCGCCTTCCGCAGCAACCATTTAGGCTTTGTCTTTCAATTTCACCAGTTGCTCCCTGAGTTTACTGCTATTGAAAACATTATGCTTCCCGCATTAATAGCGGGAAAAGCTAAAAAAGAGGCTGAAAACAAGGCGCTGGAACTATTAGACTTATTGGGAATTTCAAACCAAAAAGATCAAAAACCCAGCACAATGTCAGGCGGTGAAAGGCAAAGGGCTGCTGTTGCAAGGGCACTCATCAACGAACCGGATATTGTTTTTGCAGATGAACCCAGCGGGAATTTAGATTCAGAAAACGCTGAAAAACTGCACCACATTTTTAAAGAACTTCAAGAATCCATCACCCAAACCTTTATCGTGGTTACGCACAACGAAAAATTGGCTCAAATTGCAGATCGTGTACTGGTTTTAAGAGATGGCGTTCTACAGTTTTAACCACCAGTAAATAGTAATTTAGACCGATACAATACCTGACCGCCTCTGGTAACCACAATTACCGTATAGTAACCTGGTGTTAGTTCTTTTTGAGGCGTAATTGTGTTTTTGCCGACAACCACCCCTTTTTGGAAAACCATTTGCCCCAGCGTATTGATTATTTCCACACTCATTTCACCTGAGTAAGGAGGAATTTCAATGGCAAACGCTTCCTTCGCTGGATTGGGATACAAGTAAATGTTTTTACTCTTTTGCCCTACCCAGACTAAACCCGATGGCGTTTTGACAATCTCACTAGAGTCTATTACCATTACTTCGTGAAGCGCAATAGTATTGTTGTTTCTAACATTTTGCAACATTTCTGTACCCTCCGGAAAAGACATACCATAAGTGGGACCATTCTCAGAACGTAAAATACGCGCCAATACACCAAACCTTCTATTTTGAAGATAGCCCAAAGAATCACTAGTTAAACTGGTGTCTATATGAGGCAAATTCTCCCATTTAATAGAAAGTGTAGTGTCAGAAAATGGCGGGATAACAGGAATGGGAACAAGCGTATTGTGCGCCCTATCCCCCAAAAGGGTATCTGCATTGGGGTAATATTTCAACCAACGCTCCGGCCAAACACTGTAGTGATCCACCCGCGAGAAATACAATTCCAGGTATTCCGAACCTAAACTGGGTTCTGCACTCGGATTATGCACGCTCACGTGTATATAATTTTCGTAACCCTTAATAATCTCCCCAGGCTCAGCTCCTTTTGCAGTATTGTGATCTGGCTCCTGATTTACCCAAATATCTGGGCTTTGCCATGGGTTAGCTCCCTCGTATGGTTCTACCCAAGGATTGGGATAATCTTTTTCGTCCCTGATATACAGCGAGCTATCCCTGAAAATTACTTTTACCGGCACCGAATATGTTTTACATCCCATTTCATCGGTTGATGAAACCATAAAATAGCGCTGCTCCGGAAAATTCCAGACCCGTAATACTGGATTGGCATTATCTGGAATTGGAATCATTTTTTCATGACTAAAACCATAATTCTCCTGGTTAGGCTTTAGCTTCACTTCATTCCACTCATAAATATTTCCTGCGGTGTTTAAATCCTGGGGTGCGCCCAATTTGGTTATAATCCTATCTGGATTGTGCACCTCGAGATAAATAAATTCCTTTTTCTTGCTTGGATAATAGTTAAAGCGCTCACCAGTTATCCCATCGATATTATGGCTAGATAGGCGATACTTACTGTGAAAAGGATTTTGCATACTGTAAACCATGTGCGGCATCACAGAATAACTAAACCACTGGGAACCAACAAAATGAAGAAATTCCCTTTCATAGGTTTCCCATTCTTCGATTTCGCCATTATCATTCTTATCGTAACCCCAAAAATCCTTATACCTCTCCTCTAGCTTGTAAATACTCTCCCCACCATTACTAGGACCCGAATTAACCCGGTCGCCCCAAAGGTTTCCTTTGTGTCTACCTGCTTCATCTGAATTCACATATCTGTTAGTCTCTGCCGAAAACATAGAGGCTATCTCCATTTCATAATCGTCCCCATACTCCTCGCGTTTCGACCGCGTTTCTCGCAGGATGATTAACGATTGATGAATAGATTGTTTTGATTGGTATATCAGGTCTATTTCATGTGGTCTGTAGTGGTTGGTCATAAAAATTCTATCAGCGAAATACACGATTTGAGCCAACCAGTTTTCCCAATAGGGATAATCGTCATCGGGTTGTACGTCTTCTATATCATTATAATAATCCTCTACGGTCTCTATATTTGGGTCCTTCCTAAATCGTTTGGAAACAGTGGGCATGGGACCTTGATACACATGAAAGGCAATATCCTTCCCGTGTGAATTTCCAGCAAATGCGTGCATGAGCTTCATAAAATCCACAAACACCTTAAATATGTTATCCGGACCGTTCAAGCTCCATTTGCCAATAGATTCAGGCTCACGGTCGGCCATGTTCCACCACTCGTATTCGGTTACTACCGACTTTATCCCAACAGTAAAATCTCTGTTTCCCTTTCGCTTTGCCTGCGGTTTATATGTTTTCTTAAAAGTTCTATTAAATTGATCGATCGCCGCCATAGCATAGGCTTCTTTATAAAATCCGCTGCCTGGCCCTCTTTTTTCCAAAACTGCAAAAAGCGAATCCCTATCCCTTTTTGGGAGATCTCCGCATAGAGCTAAGATATCTGCCGGGTTTATTTCTGGCTGGGTAACAACGATGTTTTGATTTGGATTCTCATAATCCTCGGACCTTATAATGTGTTCTGGCTCAAAAGCCAATCCCACCTCTATACCAAGGTCATTAGCCCGGGCAATAAAATCATTTAGCTGACTTAAAAGCTGTTGCCTTTTGGGGTAGAAATCCTCAAAGGATTTTTCGAATATTTTTTTTACATCAAAAAGGACGAGGTAGGTAAAATCGTGGAGTTGTGCATAGTACAACAGCGCCTCCTCGTTTTCTCGGTTCCCTAAAATCCCTTTTTTACGGAAAATCATATCCTTGTAAAAGGTGTAATTATAAAGATCCAAAGCAGGAAGTAATTCATCCACATAAAGCCCTCTGATTTGCCTATCTAGGTTGGTTCCTGATGAAGGATCTGGACATTTCCATGAACTTGGATCCGGAGGAATTTGCGCATAGAGAACTAGACCGGCGAACCAGAATAAAAGCGTTGAAAGCGACTTCATTAATTGGATATAACTGCAGTTGATTGCAGTTTAATTATTTAGTGGAGTGACCTCTTGAATACTATTTAGAAACAGTAAAAACCTTGACTAATCTTATAATTTTGCAGCATGAAAATTGGGCAAGAATTAAAAGCTTTTCTCGACGAAAAGGCCGAGCAATACGGAAATCCAGAATTATTTATTCCCAGTGACCCAATTCAAATTCCACATCAATTTTCAGACCCCAAGGACCAGGAGGTTGTAGGATTTTTCACAGCTTTAATTGCCTGGGGACAGCGTCCCACAATCATTAAAAACGCACAAAAGTGGGTAGAAGCATTAGATGGTACGCCTTACCAGTATTTAATGCACGCAAAACCGCAAGAGTTTAATCATTTAGATCGCTTTGTGCACAGAACCATGAACGGTATTGATGCCATTTTTATAACAGAACGATTATCCAGATTAATTAAAATGCATGGTAGCATAGATAGGTTTTTAATGCAGTTTCCCGGCGGTGCAAAGGAGAAATTGGTAGGATTGCACCATTTCTTTGTCTTTGAACAAACCCTTCCAAGAACGGCAAAGCATATAGCAAACCCCAGCAAGGGATCTGCAGCTAAGCGCTTAAACATGTATTTCAGGTGGATGGTGCGAAAAAACAAATCTACAGGCGTAGATTTTGGAATTTGGAAATGCCTTGAACCGAAAGACTTAATGCTTCCGTTGGACGTTCACACCGGGAATGTATCTAGAAAATTAGGTCTACTTAACAGAAAACAAAGCGACTGGAAGGCGGTGGATGAAATTACCCACAACCTTAGAAATTTAGACAAAATGGATCCTATTAAATACGATTATGCTCTGTTTGGGCTGGGCGCTTTCGAAGGGTTTTAATAGTTTGTCTGATTTCCCCACATTGATACAACGGTAAACTATTCCATTGCTCCATTGAATAACAATTTTCGCTAAAAACTTCGCGGGCAAGTGCTTTATTTTATTTTTGCGCTTTAATGATATTCGCCAACCCCACATTTCTGTATGCATTAGGATTTCTGGCCGTACCCATCATTATTCACTTTTTCAGTTTTAGAATTCCCAAAAAGATAGTTTTTACAAACCTGGAACTCCTCAAGGAAATTAAAGAGGAGAAAAAAAGCATTCAAAGAATCAAAAATTGGTTGTTATTGATTCTAAGGTGTTTGGCTCTGGCTTGTATCATACTAGCATTTGCAGAGCCCACCCTCCCCGCGTCTCAAGATCAGGCAGGAAATCTTCCAATTGCAATATACATCGACAACAGTTTCTCTGTTTCGGAGGGAAACATTGAAGACAACAAATTGCAGCTGGCTAAGAACTTAGCTCTTGATGTTATTAGAGAATTTCCATCCACCCAAAAGTTTATCGTTAGCGATAATTGCAGCGAGTTCCCAAGAGAACTGGGCGGAACAGAAGCTTCGGATTACATAAACGGGATAAGCCCTTGTGCCAAAGTTGGAAGTTGGGATAAAATAACCGACATCCAAACTAAAAACCCACAGCTCCAATCGCTTTTTGTATTCTCAGATTTTCAGAAAAGTACCTTTTCAAGCGATGTAGATTTTACTGATAGCACCACAGTCTACCTCAATAAGTTAGGCAAAAACCCCACCCCCAACCTCAGTGTAGATTCCATTGCAATAAATACCCCTACCATTTTGGTAAATAATGAATTCGCCATGGAGGTATTTATTAGCAACCACAGTGGGGAGGCCATAGAAAATTTACCCGTTTACATTTCGTTAGATGGAAAATCTAAGGCTCCTGTTTCCATTTCCATTGAGGCTGGTGCAACCAATGCGGCTAGGTTTCAAATGATAATTCCCAAAGCCGGAATTGTTAAGGGCAAAGTTTATATCAACGATAATCCAGTTGTTTTCGATAACAATTTGTTTTTCACCCTAAACGTAGAACAAACCAAAAGGATAACATTTCTGGGCGCGGAGAAGTCTAAGCCTATTGAAGCTCTTTTTAATGAGGATCCAGAATTTATTTACCAAAGCGTAAATCCCAAACAAATAGACCTCAACATTTTCGAAGATTACGAGCAGACTATAATTATTGGGGGAATTTCTGAAATAAGTAGTGGGGTGCAAAAGGCCTTGCAACAATTTGTTTTTTCAGGAGGTGTACTCATTGTCGCCCCAAATGCAAATTCGGATTTTAATGCCTTTAAGCAACTGGTGGAGAATTTGCAATTAGGCTCCGCATCTGAAATGTCGGCGCAAGGCTTAGAGGTTAGCAAGCTAAATTTAAGAAGCTCCTTTTTGCAGTCGCTTTTCAAAGCTTCACCAGATCGAATAAAGCCCATCTCCGTTAAGAGCCATTACCGTTTTAACCCTAATTTCTCTGGAGAAGTTTTATTAAGCGCTGAAAACAATGAAGTTGTATTAAGCCAGCACCCAATTGGAGCAGGAAATATATTTGTCTTCCCATTTAATATAAGCCCAGAGAACTCCAATTTCCCAAATCATGGGCTTTTTGCCCCTCTCTTTTTAAAAGCTACCCAGTATGCGGGAGGAAACAAACCAAGCTACTATAACATAGGGAAGGACAAGGAGGTTCTAATAAACATTCCAGCGGAAATAATCGGAGACCTCACGATAGTAAATGGAGATCAAGCACTAATACCAGCTTATCAGAAAACGGGCAGAAAAGTGAAGGTGTTTTTAGATCGGCTTCCACTTATGTCGGGACATTATGAGCTAAAGGACCAAGAAAAAGTACTGGGACAATTTTCCATGAATTTAAACAGAGTGGAATCTCAATTAGCCCATTACAGCGAAGCTGAATTAAAGGAGATAACTTTCGACAACAATTGGATAAAAATCCTAGAGTTTGATGCCGCTCAAAAAAGTGTGGCTATAACGGAAAGCCTACAATTAAAAGATTACCCCCTTTGGCCTATTTTTATAGGGCTTGGAATTTTGTTTTTACTCACCGAAATGCTTTGGATAAGATGGCAGAACAGACAACTTTCGAAATAGTTGGAGCTACACTAGTAGCGACCAAACATCCACTCAATGGTAAAAAAATTGTTTTAGCCGTAGAGAGCGGAAGGATAAAGGAAATTTCAGAATACCCTAAGGCAACCAAAAATTCCAAAAGCATTAATGGCGAGGGACTTTCAATAACTCCCGGCTTTGTAGATCTACTTGGTTCCTTTTGCGATCCGGGTATGGAACACAGAGAAGATTTTCTTTCTGGAGCCGAAGCTGCATTATACGGCGGCTACACTCACGTAGGGGTAAATCCTTTTAACGAACCTGTTGCAGACAGCAAATCGGGTATTTCCTACGTAAAAGCCGCTAACCAAAGCTCAAAAATTAACCTTCTCCCTCTCGGAACTTTATCCGTTGGAGGTGCAAACACAGACATCCCAGAACTACATGACATGGCCCACACTGGAGCCTACGCATTTTTTTCTGGGAAAAAGCAGTTGAGCGAAAAGCTTCTATTAACTGCATTGGAGTACTGTCAGGGCATCGATGCGCTCCCCATGGTTTTCCCCATAGTTGATTCATTAGCTGAAGAAGGGCAAATAAATGAAAGCATTGTATCGTCGCAAACCGGATTGAAAGCAATACCAAATATTGCCGAATCAATGGCCTTAGCCAATATTTTAAAGCTAGCTAAATACAGTGGTGGAAGCGTTCATATCAGCCATATATCTTGCGAAGAATCTGTAGCGCTAATTAAAAAAGCAAAAGAAGAGGGCGTAAGGGTAACATGCGCTGTAGCCAGTCATCAATTAATTCACACCGATAAAGATTGTCTAGATTTTGACACGCGACACAAAGTACTTCCTCCCTACCGAAAAGAACAAGATCGTCAGGCTTTAATTAGTGCTTGTAAGGAGGGAATTGTTGATGCCATAATCTCAGACCACAGCCCTGTAGATATTGAAGCGAAAAAAACAGAGTTTGACCACGCAGAATTTGGAATTATTAATTTCCAAACAGCATTTAGTTCTCTTTGGGCTGCAGATGTATTACCTATAGATAAGCTGGTTGAGCTAATGGCGGAAAACCCTGCCAAAATCCTTAAGTTAAAAACCGTTGGATTTGAAATTGGAACCGAGGCCAACTTCAACTTAATTGCTACCGACAAAAAATACAATTTCCCAGTTGCTGAGGTGAAATCTAAAAGCCTTAACTCCCCTTTCCTCAACAAGGAACTAAAGGGTGAAATCCTTTACACCGCAGCAAAAGGTAAGCTATATTCTAAAATTGGATAACCTGGCCATCGTAGGCTAAAGACATGTTTTTCGGCAATAGCTTTTCCACGCTTTCCGTGGTTCCGAGTTGGTGGCTAACGTGCGTAAAATACACCTTTTTAGCCCTTGACTTTTCTGCCACTGCTATTGCCTCTTCCAAGTTATAGTGAGAATGATGCCCCTCGATACGGAGTGCATTTAAAATTAGAATATCGCAGCCATCTATTGCCTTTTCTGTCTCGGCGCTCAACGCATTAGCGTCGGTTATATATGCGAGTTCCTTTATTTTAAATCCGAGAACTGGAAGTTCTCCATGAATAACACGCAGAGGTAAAATTTCTATTCCACCAACTTTAAAGGATTTGTTCTCTTCGATTTGGTGCAAGTCGAATTGTGGCGACCCCGGATAAGGATTCTCCTGAAAGGCATAGTAAAAATCTCTTTTTATTGCTTTTTCTACTGCCGATTCGCAAAAGATTTGCATAGGCTTTCCACTCCAAAAAAAATAAGGTCGCGTATCATCCAACCCAGCAATATGATCCCTATGCTCATGAGTAAAAACAACGGCATCGAGCTTTTCTACCCCGTATTGCAACATTTGGCTTCTAAAGTCTGGTCCGGTATCTATCACGATAGAAGTATCGTCGTCCGAAATCCAAACAGAGGATCTAAGACGTTTATCTTTTAGGTTGGTGGAGGTACAAACCTCACAGTGGCACCCAATAAGAGGTACCCCAGCAGATGTTCCTGTGCCCAGAAATGTTAATTGCATGCCATATTTTTTCGACGCTTGTAAAATAAACAAAGAAAAGCGGGGCGTCGTTTTATTAAAAGGCTTTAACTTTGTTTAGCGCAACAAAACTAGTCAGATGTCTACAAATAGGGTAATCCTAACTTCGAAGCAAAAAGCGTTAAAAATAAATCTAGATCCTGACATTTACGGGACCTTTGCCGAAATCGGTGCTGGACAAGAAGTGGTAAGACATTTCTTTAGAGCAGGAGCCGCTTCGGGTACTATTGCAAAGGCCATGTCTGCGTACGACAAGGATTTCTCCGATGCAATTTACGGGGCAGAGCCTCACTCGAGATACGTTTGCGAATCGCGATTAAGAAAAATGCTTTCGCACGAATACAATCTAATTGTAGAACGATTAGATCGCAGCAAACATCCAAATAGAAAATTCTTTGCCTTCGCAGATACCGTTACAACTATCGACTACCGTAAAACGGCTAAAGGCCATGGTTGGATAGGAATGCGTTTTCAAAGACACGCCGATGAAGCGCCTTCTGATGTTATCCTGCACGTTCGCCTGCACGATAACGACAGTGGAATCCAGCAAGAAAAAATTGGAGATATCGGGGTTAACTTACTATATGGATGTTATAACTATCACGAGGATCCCAGAGAGCTGCTAAAATCACTTTACGACAACCTTTCAAGAGATCATATCGAAATTGATATGATTAACATGGAAGGTCCTGCATTTAAAAATGTAGACAACCGCTTGTTAAGTCTTCAACTGGTTAAAAACGGTATGACCGAAGCGGTTATGTTCGGTCCAGACGGTAAAAACCTTCAACCCTCCGATGCGCTTTACAAGAAAAACATTCTAGCCATTCGCGGTAGCTTTAGACCTGTTACCAACGTGAACATTGATATGATCATGAATGGTTACAGCAAATTTATTGCTGATGAAAAGGTGGATAAAGACCGTTTAATGGTGCTATTTGAAATCACCTTAAACAACCTCCGTGCTGAAGGGGAAATAGACGAAAAAGACTTCCTAGATAGAGCAGATATCCTTTGCTCTCTCGGACAAACCGTTCTGATATCCAACTACCAAGAATACTACAAGCTCATTAAATATTTCTCCAACTTCACACAGCGAAGAATGGGACTTATTATGGGAGTTACCAACATGTTAGAGCTCTTTAAAGAGCGCTACTATCGCAATCTGGCAGGTGGAATGCTAGAGGCGTTTGGTATACTCTTTATGCGAGATCTAAAAATTTACATGTATCCACAGTTGGATGAAGAAAAAGACGAAGTTCTAAACTCTTCTAATTGCCCTATACATTATCGCCATAAACCATTATACGACTACCTTGTAAGCAATAAGCGAATCGTAGATTTAGAAGATTTCGATCCAACTGTACTAAATATCTACTCGAGAAAAGTACTTGCAATGATTAAAAACGGAGAATCGGGTTGGGAAGAAATGGTACCTGGATACGTTGATAATATTATTAAGGAAAACAGACTTTTTGGTTACCAGCCAAAAGAAGAGGTGGAAGAAACCAACAAGACTCAATAAAATTTGAACTTTGAAAATGTAAGAATGTTCAATTAATGTAAAAGGCCTCTATGAGGCCTTTTTGCTTTTTATCCCTTAACTTAGTCCACAACCTTACCCCATTACCCATGAAGAAGTTAGTTTTTACCGCGGCCTTATTGGCTACTTTTGGTTGCACCAAAAATGAGCTCAATCTAGACAACATCCCAAAAGACTTGGGGCCATCTCGAAATTCTAAGTACGAATTGGCTAACGTCTCCTTTTATAACATAACGCTGGAAACCCAGGGTAACGAGGAGGTTGAAGTAATTACCGATTCGGCTAGAATAGATTTGTTGGAACTGTACAATGGAAATATCCTTTCCATCCACTCATTTTGGGATGACAATGGTTTTAGTCAGAAAATTGAAGGAGAATATAGTTATGGACCAAACGGCTGGATTAATGCTGTAAAAGAGCCTGGATCCGGAGAATTCATCCTCAATTCCACTATTAACAAAAACTTATATGTTATAACCGATCTGAAAACAGGTTATAAAGCCGAATATCCTCAAAATAGCGGGGGGAATGTACCGTACTACACCGCTGAAATCGAATCGGATTCTGTGGTGAATCAGAACACTAGAACTTGTACAGTTGAAATCTATTCAGACTCATCAACTTTCTCATATACAGGTAATTACCTATCTCAATACGAAGTTTACTACTATAGATCAGATTCCTTAACTATTGCTTTGGACAGCAATGGGAATCATAGCAACAATGTTGCAATGGGTAGCAAGCAAAAAACGGTAGAAGCTTGGAAAAACTTTATGAAGGTTCAAAACATGCAGGACAAACGGGAAAACTTAAAAAGCGCAACCCTTAAAAAAACGGTATTCCTATCCGCTGCTGAGAATCCAATTTTAAATCCGCTATACCAACTACTAGCACCGTTAAACTTCGATATTATGGAGGTGCCATTTTTGCATAGTCAAGAGCTACCCAAAATGGTAACCACAAACCAATCTAGTGGAACCCTTATTCGCCAATATCAATACGAGGTAGATTCCAATTCTAGACCTACGAAAATTAGAGAGTTAATTATCACCCCTGGAAATGAAAAAATCCCAAACCGAGACATCATTTTCAGGTATAAAAAATAATCTAGCAAGCTGCCTATATTTACGGCAAATTACATTTTACTATGCGTAATCTATTTCTGTTAGGCCTCGGTGCCTTGGCCTTATTCTCCTGCGAAAAAAAGCAAAACCCAGAGGAGTTTCCGGTAACTTTTAATGACCTCAATTACAACCTAACAGAAATTAGAAAAGTAGATTCTATTCCTGGAGGTTTCGACTCTACATATACCGAGGTAGCTATTTCAAGATCTAAGGTAGCAACTGAAGTAATTGCCGCTTTCGACGCCAATAACCAAAAGAAGTACGATCTTACTAAGTCTTTCGCATACAACGAATTTAAACGAGTATCTAATGTAAGCTACAACGGTGGTGCAACTCCCGAAAACCTAGCAGTTAGCTATGCGAATAACGGCAGGCAGGTTAGTTACAATTACCAGGGAAATACCGAAGACATCTACGATGATTCCACCATTGTTTTTACCCTAAACGACGCAGATGTTAAACGACCAAGTCGTGGAGTTGTAAGTTATTTCTGGGTTAATGGAAAAAGGAAAATCGCTTATCGCATTCAAGAGGAATTAAAATTCACATATAGCGGTAACTCTGTCGCTCAAATAGAAGTAAATCTTCTTGGAGCGGTTGATTCTATTTTCGATCAAAGCATACCAGATTCAAGGGTTAATTACGACACTACCCAAGCCATAATATTCGCAGCAGATACGGTACCCATGAAAAAAGAGGTATATCGATATGTATCTCAAAATAGAAAGAACGATATCCAATCTTACTATCCGATATTTTTCAATGGCTTTAAGCACTTCGATCTTTCGGGATCGGACTACCCGAAACAAATAATTGTTGATTACTACGAAAACGGAAGTGTAGACAGAACCCAATACATCAGTTTTGTATATCTAACCAACGTAACTACTGGTGAAATTACCCAGATAAGCGAACATAGATCTTACGTTTCAGCTGCAGTTAATTCTGGCAACTTAAAAGCAACTTTCTATTACAACAGGCCCTAGAAAATGAAAATGGTCTGGCACCTCCTTCAGCTAATATTTCTTTTTACAGCTTGTAATTCTCAAAGCAATACGAGTCAACCAAATATAGACGCTAAAGGAGAAACCATTGCCATTGCTTTTTACAACGTCGAAAATTTGTTTGATACCGTTGATGATCCGGGAGTCAATGATCAAGAATTTACACCAAATGGCCGTTTAGCCTGGTCGGAAGAAAAGTACGAGTCTAAAATTTCCGCTTTAGCTAAGACTATTTCAGAAATTGGAGATAGAAACCCAGAAGACGCACCAGCATTAATTGGTTTGGCAGAGGTGGAGAATTTAAGAGTTCTTCAAGATTTGGTTAACTCCAAGCCACTTAAACCATACAACTATCAAATTGTTCATGGAAACTCCTCCGATCCCAGAGGAATTGATGTGGCACTACTGTACCATTCCCATTATGTTGAGGCGAAAGAAATTGATTTCATCTCCATCCCATCAGGACAATGGAAAACTAGGGAAATTTTAAAGACTACTGTTAGGCTATCAAACGGGGAAGAGCTTACTATTTGGGTAAACCACTGGCCATCGAGACGAGGAGGTGTTAATGAAACAGAATATAAAAGACTTCTTGTTGCCAATACCCTGAAACAAAACTTAAATTCCGGAACACATATTATTATGGGGGACTTTAATGATACCCCATTAAACAAATCCATCAAGGAACTTTTTTCTACTGAATCTAAACCAGAAGATTTGGATGCTGGAGAATTCTTTAATCCGTTTGAAGAAATAAGTAAACAAGGAAAGGGAACCATCGTTTACAAGGGTGATTGGTATCTGTTTGATCAAATTCTCCTAAGTGAAGAGATATTCTCATCTAATCATTTTAATTACCAATTCGCGGATATTTATAGCTCCAAACACCTATTGCAGCAAAAGAATAACAAGTACAAGGGATCACCCTTTAGAACCTATGCCGGACCGAATTATATCGGCGGTCCATCGGATCATCTTCCCGTTTATGTGCTTTTAAATCTGAATTGATTTCTCTATCTTATTAGAGTAACAATTCTACCATGAAACCAAGTATTCTACCACTGCTTGGAATAGTGCTACTCTCCTCTCCTGGACATGCACAAGTATTCCTACCCTCATTCAATAACACAATAACCATTGATTTTGACAGCACCCAAACAGGTGTAAACAAGGGAGCATTCCTAGGTTATGGTCTCCATCCCGATCCGCAAATTGGATATCTAGATTCTGATGCTTGGCGTTTCACCGGATTTAGCGACGGAAACTCCTCATTTGGCGGAAATGAAAGCTCTGGCGATTATGCCCGAGGATGGTCCTCAGGAAACACCTCCACGGGTGGAATCTATGGTTTTGAAACATCCTCTGGTAATTATGCTTTAGGGATTCAGGCGAGCTCAAATGACTGTACTCCAGGAAGCATAATTCTCCGCGGCACCAATGGCTGTGGAGGAAGGATCGGTAGTTTACGCTTAAGCTTCACCATTTGGGTCCATAACAATGAAAACTACGCAAGCAGCATTACTCCTTTTTTCAAAACTGAACAGGGCGATTTTCAATATTTACCTGAACATACGGTATCGACAGGTGGTAATGAGGATAGTAGCCCTGAATGGTCTGCAGTTCAAGTCTCCTATAGCCTAGAAGGAATTTCCATTCTGCAAGATTCAATCTTTGAAATCGGTTGGTACCTAGATGACCTAAGCGGTTCGGGTTCAAGAGATGAAATAGCATTAGATAATATTTCAATTACCGCTACCGAAGCAGTCTATTTTCAGGGATTTGAAACCATAGACAATTGGAATCTGAATCAGGGTTACGATAACATTTCTTCTAATACGGGAGCCACTGACAGCCCTGCCAGCCAGCGCGTGTTAAAAGGTGCCAATTCTTGGCAATCTAGTAACAGTAATGACACCTTATGCCTCTCCCCTATTTACATTGGAAATATTACAAATTCGGCTTTGTTTCTTAGAATTAGCGCAAGCTCTAAAAGTGGTGGAAACGGATTGGATAGCGACGACTATCTCAAAATCATTCTCAAATATCCCAGTTTAAACGATTCATCCATTATGCAAATCCAAGGTTTAAACAATGCAAAATGGAGTTTTTATACCGACAGTAATTTTCAAGCTCAATCCCACGATAGTTTGATAACAGGATTATATACCCCAGCAGCCGGTGGGAACAGAGATGCATTTGGGGATGGTTTCGGGTTGGTAAAAATAAGTATTGAACCAAATACCGACTCGCTGGAACTTATGGTAATCAGTCAATCCAATCATGTAGATGAAAACTGGAATATCGATAACATCGCCCTAGTAGGAAGAAGATGTACTCCCCAAAATGAAGATTTCATCCCCGTTAAGCTTTGGAGCAATTGCGGGAATAAGATAAAAATTAAACCTCCTATTCCCGATGGAGAATGGTGCCTATTGTTGAGGGAATCATTACCTGTGGATCGTATCCTTCAATGTAGTAACAATTTTGAATTTAATACTAGCTTTTCATCGGGGGAAGAAATACAGCCCAATACTGGAATTTACCCCATGTATTGTGGTTCGGACAGTATGATTACGCTGAGTAATTTAAATCCCAACAGCACCTATTTCGCCAGATTCTTTTCTAAAGTAAATGGGGTGTATTCAAAAAATTATCTGGACACCCATTTTATAAGCTGCAGTTCCCGTGGACTAGGAATTAACGAAGATTTTAAACACGGTTTCGACACGGTACCTCCAGGTTGGGAGTTTGTTGGGATAAGCAATGACGGATCTTCATCGTATAGCCCCGGATCCCTAA
The DNA here is from genome assembly GCF_007995015.1 of Luteibaculum oceani. NCBI lineage: Bacteria > Pseudomonadati > Bacteroidota > Flavobacteriia > Flavobacteriales > Luteibaculaceae > Luteibaculum > Luteibaculum oceani. The sequence continues at coordinate 177,220 of NZ_VORB01000006.1, read as the reverse complement.
AATTGGACCACAGCCTAGATAGCATAATAAGCCCCGAACTTTGCAACGTAGCAAGCAACATAAGATTTTGGGTGCGCGGACAAGGGGTAACAAGTGGATCTGCACTCTTTATTTTGGGAAAGAGAAAAAACCAGAGTTGGATAATTATCGATAGCCTCACCCCACTTCCTGGAGCTAATGATGAAAACTGGATAAACATTGGTCTAAATCCCGCCGACAGTCTGATACAATTTGCCTGGTATTACATAAAACAATCTGGGAATGTAGACATTGACGACATCACCATTTCTATCTCTGAAGGCAGTGGTAAAACATACACTTGGACCAATGCAACCGGAAATTTAGATTACCATGATGCCCTTAACTACCAGCCTCACCGAGAGTTTATTAGTACGGAAGATAGCATTATCATTTCCTCGAACACATCATGGCTAAATCCCAGCTCGGTTACCCTAAATAATTTACGGCTTGTAAACGCTAGTACGCTAGAAATTTATCAGGCTAACGAAGACGGTATTATACATTTGGCCGAAGGAGAAAACAGTTTAGAAATCTGTGACAATTGTAGCTTAAAACTAAAGGGGAACTACCCAACAACTCTTGTTTTAAATGGGGGCTCACAAAATATATTTGGCCACATCTTTTTCGAAAACAGTCAGGCACATCAATTATTAATGCAGAAAGATAGCCTCCGATTCCATCCTGGTTCGAGTTTTATTTACTTAGCCCTCTCTTCAACGCAAGGTAAAAAACACCCCTTTGGGGAAAGCGCTTCTTACAATGGTTCGGTGATTTTCGATTCCCTCTCCTCCTATCACAGTCTTGGCCCTTCCTCCCCTAACCCTTTTGGCCCATCCACCGAGATAAACGCCGTAAAATTCAAGGCTGGATCCAATTTTCATTTCAATCAAAGCTCGGGAAGTCCCTCTATTAGCGGTAGGAATTACTCCAATTTTTATTACGAAAAATCCGGTCCTACAAGTATTGTTAGTGGTACTTCGCAATGCAAAATGGATAGCTTAATCGTTAACGCTGGTTCATTAAAAATTGTGGCTCCACTTAACCTTAAAATAGGTGGAAGTATAAACTGTATTGCTGGGGATAGCTTTGTTTTTGACCCGCCGAGCTCCCGGAGACTCATTTTGGAATCAAAAAACGGAAAAATAAGAGGAGATGCAGCCTTTAGACTTGGGCCAAAAGCTTCCGTTGTATTTGGAGAGCAGGCTACCTACCTTTTAGGGAATATTAGTTTTAATGACAGTTTGATTTTAAAGCCAAATTCGAGTTTATCCATACCCGAATCAGACAGCTTGGTTCTATGGGGAATTTGCCAGTTCGATAGTTCCTCGCAAGTAATGCTCCCAAATAACAGCTCCTGGATACAATTGACCTCGTCTGTTAATATTGGTACCGCCAATTTTCAAATCACCCGTACCATACCCTTAGAATTCGCAAACCAATATTGCTACTGGAGTTCTCCGGTTCAAATCAATGACAGCTGCATGGTTGGTCCTTCAGGAAATTTAAAGGGTAGCAGGATTTATGAGTACACCCCAGGATCTTCAACAAGTGAAGGTTACTTACCAATTATTAATAATTCCCAAATGATTCCTGGAAAAGGATACGCCGTTTACGGAGCCCAAGGTTTTACCGCGAAGGGCATGATTAATAACGATACCATTAAAGTTTCTTTTCCAGTTGAAAATGGAATATCTGGTTACTCCTTAATCGGTAATCCCTATCCCTCGGCAATTAATGCCCGGAAATTCCTAAACGACATAAATAACCAACCCGTATTGGATGGCACCCTTTATTTATGGAGTTACAATGGCGAAGAAAATTATGAAAGCAGTAAACAATATATTGCTGTAAACCAGGTGGGGACCAGCAATTACACCAGAACCCAAATCGATGCACATACCCACATAAGTTCATTTCAGGGATTTATGGTAGAGAGCAATAGTAATTTACCTACGGGAACTTACAACATTCAATTTACCAATTCCATGCGGAGTGGTAATAACAGCAATTTTAAAAGTGCTCATAAAAATAACACCTACCTAAACTGGATTTTTCTAGCTAACGAGATAGGAGATACAACATCTTGTTTGTTGGCCCAAAATAAAAACTTCGATTTTAGCTATGAGAGAGGTTATGATGCCAAGGCCTTTGAAAACAGCTTTTCTGTGGCTTTCATAAATCATGGTCTTAAACAAAGTATCCTCGCAGTGCCCTTTGCCAAACATTTAACCCGCATCCCGATATCAATTTCTACACCCATTACCGGTACCTATTCCATTGGAAATTATTTCGATTTCAAAATCCCAGAAGAGCATGTAAAGGTATATCTGGTGGATGAATATTTGGAAACTAGCACAACCCTTAATCAGGTTAATGCTACCACCTTTTTTATGGAAGCTGGTACAGCGAACGACAGATTTAGTCTAGTCTTTCTTGAATTTCCCAAAAGCCCCACAACCAATATCGCCACACTTTCTGAACAATGGCTAATGAAAAATGAAGAACAGGTTATCGAAGCCACTATTTTCAACCTCATGGGGCACTTTCGGCGGATACCCAAGCCACAATTAATCCATTACTATAAGGAATCCTGGAAAAACTACCCTTGGATTCATCTAAAAATGAAAAATGGCCAGGAGGCTATAATGCGGGCAAACTAAATTATAATCCAGCTAACACATCAATTTAGTTCAATTATTAAATGACCGCTATTTATTAATTGAAGTGTAAGTCAAAATAGGAATCCAATTTTAAAACCATTCCAAAAAGGACAAAGTGATTACTTATTGGACACTCTAACCAAAAAACCAGACCAACGGACATATATAAGGATTCAAAAGTCGAAAAAGGAATACAGTAAAACCTGTTGCTTTAGCACTCTTCTATTCAGATATTAATCCAACCATTATATCTGACATGAACCAATCCTTCAACCTTTACCTTGCCATTCTTGGATGGATTATCATAGGTCCATCCGTTTTCGGACAAAAAAGTATCACTACTGTTGGAGCCACTCACACCGAAGATTTTAATGGCTTACCCAGCAGTGGTTCTGGAGATTTCTCTGGATTAGCAGAAGGCTGGTTAATTTATAACAACAGCTCTGAAGAAAGCAGTAATATCAGCTCTGATGGATCTAGCACCACTACAAGCTATCATAGCTATGGATCAACGGGTGACGGCGACCGGTCTTTAGGCTGTATTGACGATCAATTTTCGAATTATGTATTTGGCTGGTTATTTGAGAATAACACCGGCAAAACCCTTTACAAAATATACGTAAGCTACCAGGGAGAACAATGGAGAGTTGGCGCTACCAATGGATCGCAAAAAATAGACTTTTCCTATGCCATTGGAAACAATATCACCGATTTAACTAGCCCCTCATTCAGCGATATTAATGTTTTAGACTTTGTGTCCTCTGTAGGATGCGGTACGCTCTCTTGTAACCCGAGAGCTCTTGACGGGAATGCAAATGCTACTACCGAAACCTACCTTATCCAACTACCCGATGGGCTTGCAGATGGCGAACAAATTATCTTTAAATGGCAATACCCTAACCCTAATAATAACGCTACTTCGCACGGCTTAGCTATAGATGATATCCATATCACCTTTTTTGACGAGGCTTTTTACCTAAATACAGGAGAAACAGATATAACGGATGAAGAAAGCTGGACACCATTTTCAGACGGCACCCCCATTAGCGAAACTCCAACCAATAACAATTTCGGAGAGTTTGTTGGCGACAACCAGCATTTTATAATCGACCGTGATGTTACCCTAGGCTCAAGTACATGGAGCGATCTATTTATTGAGGGTGACAATTCATACTTCATCATTGATAGCGGTGTCACTTTTACTGTACAAGACGACAACATAAATTATTCCTTTGAGCTTATTGTAAAGGAAAATGCTACATGGGAAGTGTATGTTTTAGATGAAGATAATTTTGGTCCAGACACCTATGACCCAGCAGATTTCCCAGGAGTAAGGTTCGATTCGCTTTACACGGGATCGACCATAATTTACAAGCCTACATTTTCCTACAATTTTGATGTACCCATTGCAAACTACTACAACGTAACTTTTGATACAGGAGATGACTTTTTTGAGGAAGACCACGAGTTCACCTTTGCTGGATCCTATAAAGTTAGAGGTAGCTTAACCTATAACCTAGCATACGACAACACCATTTTTGATAGTGGCAACACTCCTTCTATCCTTTTTACTGGCGGTGATACCACCACCCTGAATGTCCCCAACCACACTGGCGCGGGTATTTTTCCAGGCATTACAATTGACGCTGGAAACACTTTTACACTGGGCAACATCCAAGCTCAAACGGGTTATAGTCAATTTGTTCATTCCAATAACTTCACCAATAACGGAACAGTTTATATAGCCTCTAATAAGGCCCTAAATATGGTTGGAAACCTATCCAATACCGGAATCTTTAATGTCGCCGACGATGGAGCCATTGTACAAGCTACCGGAAGTACACTTAGTAATTCTGGCACCTTTAATATCACCAGAAACAAACCCGATGGTCAGGCTAGTGGACTTTACAATTTTTGGTCTACTCCGGTGGTTTCGGAGCAAATGTCTGACATAGGGGCAAGCAGGCAATACGAATTAAATGCCCCTGGAACTTCCACCTCAGATTGGTCATGGGTAAGCGGAAGCGAATATTTAACTGTTGGAAAGGGGTATGCCTTAACTGGAGTAAATACGCATACCTTTTCGGGAGAAATAAACAATGGAACCATAACCATTGCCACTGAAACCAATGGAACCACAGGCAATTACAACGCACTAGGAAACCCCTATCCTAGTGCCATTAATGCAGCAGATTTTCTAACGGAAAATAGTGCTGTTCTCGATGGATTTATCAACCTATTTAATCACAATCCCAATTACTCTTACACCGAGGAAAACCAACAGATAACCATAAATAATGCAGGAGCTACCGTTGCCGGATCCACGGATAATTCTCAAACCTTAGCTAACACCTACATCGCATCGGGACAGGGATTTTATGTATGCCTTACAGGGACTACGTCGCAAACGGTAAGTTTTAAAAACAGTATGCGAGGTGGAGTTAATAGTGAGTTTAAAAGCGGTAGGGCAAACCCCATTTTAGCTAAATTCCATTTACAAATTATCGACCAAGATAAGCGCTATACCACCCTATTTGCCATAGCCGAAAACTGCACACCATTGTACGATTGGGGCTGGGATGCTCTAGGCTCAGATGCAGGGAGTTTCCACATTCAAACTTTAAACTACGAAGGGCATGTGCTGGGCATACAAACAGTAGGAATGGTAAATCCAAAAGTAAAAATCCCCCTTTCCATTGCTACCCCCCATACTGGTAATTACCAAATACACATAGAAAAATCGCAGTTCGACAAAATGGGTGGATTAGAGCCTTACCTACTGGATACTGAAACAGGTGAAAGCTGGAACCTCTGGAGAGAAGACGCCTCCATATTTTTTGAGGATAGCCATAAGTCTAAAAACAGATTCTTCTTAACCTTCAGAAGGTACACCTCGCCCACCACTGAAATTGTGTCAACTAACCAAATTGAAAACTCTATTAAAACGTGGTTCCATAACGGAACATTGCATTTCGAATTATCTGAGAATTCACAACCCGAAAGCGTCCGCTTGTACTCGGTTGACGGAAAAGAAATCCTGACAAAACAAATAAGCACAACCAAATTCGCCATACCTGTACATAACTTATCGGCCGAAATTATTTTGAGCAGTATTCAATTTAAGAACGGAAACCAACAAAATACCACCCATTACCTGAACAAATAAAAAACCACACCTAGGAACCTGCTTTACCACCATGCTAAAACCTACTTTACGTTGGAGCCTATCCTCTGCAATGCTTCTATGCATTTTTCTTAATCCAAAATTATATGCTCAAGATGCCTACATAGAGGATCCGGTTATTCTTGAAGCCCCAGCCCAAATGCTTGAGGAGTCAAATAGCCCATTACAAAATTTTGAAAATCAACATAGAATCTACGATTTGGACGAATCCATATTCAATGAAAAGAAAAAGAGAAATTCCACTCCTGCCCCTCGCAAGAACGGAGGTAATCCTCCGGTACCCATTAGCGACCATTTAGAAATATTAGTGGTGGGAGCTGTGGTTTTAATTGCCGTGTTTTACAAAAAGCTATTCGGACAATAAATTACAATAGCTTTCCCCTTTAAGCTGTTCAAAAGTTCTAAAGCCGCCATAGTGAATAAGGTTTTAATTTCTTTTCTTGCATTCACTTAAACCTTGCCGTATGCGTTTATTTTTAACTCTAGTTTTTGCCCTTTTTTGTTCTATTTCCTTTAGTCAATCTAAAGGCCAACTTTTATTAGGTGGTGGATTGTTTTACGATGGATCGACCCAAGAAGACTCTGTTATATCAAACCAAACCCGATTGTTATCTATAAGCCCATTGTTTGGACTTATGGTATCCGACAGAATTGCAACGGGAGTTTTATTGGATTACCGAGTGGACGTAGAAAAGGTTAAAAACCTAAGGAACAACGCTGAAAATAAAGACAGTCAGAAAACCATGTTCATTGGGGCTTTTGGTAGGTTACACGGAAACTTTACCGACAGAGTACTGTACATTGCTCAGCTAGACCTTGGAAAAGTATTTTACCTAAATGGATTTACTCCACATCCTATTGAATACGACGCCAACCTAAAAGTTGGATTGATGTACTTTATTGCCAAGCGAGCATCTCTTGGCCTGAATATTGCCACCTTAAATTATAGTTCCACTAAAATTAAGGACTCCAAGATTAAGGAAAGCAACCTGAGAATTGATTACAACGTATTAAACCCAAGGTTTGAGGTTATCTTTTACCTCTAACCCCTTTTCCTAAATTACACTGAAAACTGCTGGTACGACTGGTCCCAATCTTTCCAAACGGGCTCGTAACCAGCATTTTTTATTATTTCTACTATCTGTGCAGGTGAGCGCTCATCTGATATTTCAAATTGCTCTAAAGATTGAGGCTCCACAGCATAACCCCCAGGATTGGTTTTAGACCCCGCTGACATAGTGGTTATCCCCATTTTAATAACGTTATCCCTAAACTTTTGAGTTTCCCTAGTCGAAAGCGATAATTCCACATCAGGATTAAAAATTCGGTACGCACAAATGAGCTGAACCAATTCGGCATCATTCATCTCTACTTTAGGTTCCAATCCACCTGAAAATGGACGCAACCTCGGGAAGGACAAGGTGTACTTACTTTTCCAATAAGTTCTTTGCAAATAATCGAGGTGCAATGCCACAAAAAATGAATCAATTCTCCAGTCTTCTAGACCGATTAGCGCCCCAAGTCCCATTTTGTATATTCCTGCTCTCCCAAGTCTGTCTGGAGTATCCAGGCGGTACCAAAAATTAGATTTCTTCCCTTTGGGATGGTGCTTTTTATAGTCGGCTTGATGATAGGTTTCTTGATAAACCAAAACCGTGTGAAGCCCTACTTCAATCAGTCTCTCATAATCCAGTTGATCCAATGGCTGAACCTCCATGGAAACATTATCAAAATGCGGTCGGATTTGCTTTATTGCTCGCTCCAAATAATCCACACCTACTGTTTTATTTGCCTCTCCGGTAACCAATAACACGTGTCGAAAACCTAGATCCTTTATGGCCTTGATTTCCTTCTCTATTTCAATTGGGTTTAGGGTTTTCCTGCGAATGGGATTATCCAAAGAAAACCCACAATAGGTACAGATATTTTGGCACTCATTCGATAGATAAAATGGGGCAAAAAGCTGAATCGTTTTTCCAAAGCGTTTTAAGGTAATTTCTCGACTTAACTGTGCCATTTGCTCCAAATAAGGGGCTGCGGCGGGAGAAACTAAAGCTAAAAAGCCATCTAAATCTGCCTTGCCTGAGGCCAAAACCGCTTCCACATCCGCGGCAGATTTGCTGTAAACCTGGTTCCGAATTTCTTCCCAACTGTATTTTTCGAATAAAGCTCTGAAACTAGACATCTAAAAACGAGGTTAAAGGTGATGAGGCACTTGCTTTTTTAGAGAGCTGTTTGGGCCCTAATTTAGCTTTGTAAGCTAATTCGCCTGATGCAACTGCCAACTTAAAGGCTTCTCCCATTTGGGCGGGATTTCCTGCAACTGCTATGGCGGTATTTACCAAGACTGCATCGGCACCAAGCTCCAGAGCTAAGGCAGCATCAGATGGCGCACCAATCCCAGCATCGACAATTACAGGAACTTTAGCTTGATCTATAATTATCTCGATAAATTCCTTGGTTTTTATTCCCAAATTGGTTCCAATTGGAGCTCCAAGAGGCATAACTGCGGTAGTTCCCACCTCCTCCAGCCTTTTACATAAAACTGGATCGGCATGGATGTATGGGAGTATTTTAAATCCTTTTTTAGCCAATACCTCTGTTGCTTTTAAAGTCTCTATAGGATCGGGTAGCAAATATTTTGGATCGGGATGAATCTCCAATTTCAACCAATCGGTTTCTAAGGCCTCTCGGGCCAATTCCGCTGCAAAAACAGCTTCATCGGCTGTTCTAACGCCAGAAGTATTTGGCAGTAAACGGACTCCGGTTGATCTGAGTGCGGCAAGCAGCTCATCCTGCTCCTTCCTTTTAGCATCAACACGCTTTAAAGCCACCGTCACCATTTCCGTTCCAGATGCTTTAATAGCAGCAACCATGTTTTCGTTTGAAGAAAACTTACCAGTTCCCAATAATAATCGGGAGCCCATTTCTATTCCTCCTATTGAAAAGCTCATATTATAATTTCGTTTTAATCTCTGTTATCACTTTTTCAGGGGCATCCGCATGGTTAATTAATGACGCCAATGCAACCCCATGAACTCCAGCATCCCTTAGTGGATGTATATCCTCAATGGTTATACCTCCAATAGCTATTACAGGAATTTGCGGATTGACCTCTCCCAAAAATTTCATTAAGCTTCGGTATCCATCCAACCCCAGAACCGGACTCAATTTTTCTTTGGTTTTGGTAAATCTATAAGGCCCTAGCCCAACATAATCTACGCCCTCAGCTATTCTTCTTTTTACGTCCTCGTATGTATTGCAGGTTCCTCCAATAATGGCTTTTGCACCAAGCAATTTTCTTGCTTCGGATACCGATATATCACTTAATCCCAAATGCACTCCATCTGCACCAACGGCCTTGGCAACGGCGGGATGATCGTTAATAATAAGCTTTGCACCAAACCGACTGCATAAGGCCCTTGCTTGCTGGGCTTGATTCAAAATAAAATCCTCCGGTTCGTTCTTAACTCGTAACTGCACCCAATCTACCCCAGACGCTAATGCACGCTCTATCATTTCGGCATGACTATAGCCATTTAGTGCTTGCGATATGTAATGCAGCCTAGATACTAACATGGAATGGTTTGGTATAGGTTATACATTTCTTGGCTGGATTCCGAAATGCTATTCACCAAATCATTTCCCAAGATCAGGTGGGCCGTAATGAGCGCACTGTACTTACAGCCAGAACCATGAATATCTTTTCCTGGCACCATATTTTTGGTGAATTCCAATACTTCTTTTTTACTTAAAAGTGCATCGGTGATATGAGTATCAGTAACCATAAAACCGGTTACTAATGTGTTGGTAAGCTCCGACAATTCCATTCCCAAAACTCCCTTAAGGGTGTTATACTCCCTCCGGTTAGGTGTTATCAAGTCTATTTTACCCAGAATATCGATTAAGACCTCTTTATTAATATCTCCAACAAATGAGGCTCCTTTTGATGCTTTAATCACCGGATCCCATACAATTGGGATACCGGGCTGCTTTTCTTTAATGCTATCCAAACAAGTTTTTAGACAATTAAGATTCGGAAAGGCTCCAATTTTAACTCCATCAAAGCGAAAGTCCTCCAATAGGTGGTTTAGCTGGTTTAAAATTTGCTTTTCAGGCAGCTGTTCTACCCAATAACACTTGGTGAAATTTTGGGAGGTGTTGCAAGTAACACAAGACTTTACATCAATGGATTTTCCTGCAAAAATTGCCACATCACTTAACAAGCCTGCCCCTCCAGAGGGGTCGAATCCTGCTATAACTAATGCCGATTTTGCTCCCATTTTTGCTTTATTTTCTTAAACAAAGTGATCCTATCGCTAGGATTTGTTGCTTTCCAAATGCTTCCTTTCAGTGCGATTCCACTCCATACCGCTCCAAGATTCTGAACCGTAGTCGCATCAATACCACCAAGTGCAATCAAATTTTTATTATCAAAGCGTTTACCCTCAAAATCGCCTTTCACCGTTTCATTAAGTCCATATCCTACCTTGGATATACTTGGGAAAACTGGCGCCACCAAAAAGTAACTTTCTCCCCTCCTTTCAGGAGTATTCAATTCTTGAACCGAATGAATTGAAGCACTTTGTATTCTATCAACAAACCGATCTCCAGCATAATCTCCTTTATAATGAACACCCACACCCGGGGGGATATCATAACAAAAAGAACCTAGATGGACACTAATCTTTTTGTGGTACTCTGGTTTTACTCCTTTCAGGAACAATTTAAAACGCTCTGAGTTGAAGGCAGACCGGCGATAATGAAACCGGTCTAAGCCCCCCTCAAAAAGTTGATTTACGGTAGTCATTTCGTCATCAACCTCGGTTTCATTCGAAATGACGATTACCATTATTGTTCCAGGTAAATATTTGCTCCTTTTTCTCTAAACTCTTTCGACTTCTCTTCCATCCCTTTTCTTAGGGCTTCGCTCTCATCTACATTTTCCGTAGCTGCAAACTCGCGAACATCTTGGGTAATTTTCATAGAACAGAAATTCGGTCCACACATGCTACAGAAGTGCGCCACTTTTGCACCTTCAGCAGGAAGCGTTTCATCGTGAAACTCTCTTGCCGTATCAGGATCTAGAGCCAGGTTAAACTGGTCTTCCCATCTAAACTCGAATCTCGCCTTACTTAGTGCATTATCTCGGTACTGTGCTCCTGGATGCCCTTTAGCCAAATCAGCTGCATGGGCCGCAATTTTGTAGGTAATAACCCCATCCTTTACATCCTTTTTATTAGGAAGTCCAAGGTGTTCTTTTGGTGTAACATAGCAAAGCATAGCACATCCGAACCAACCTATCATTGCCGCACCAATTCCCGAGGTAATGTGATCGTAACCTGGAGCGATATCGGTAGTAAGCGGCCCTAATGTGTAGAACGGAGCCTCATCACATTCCTTAAGCTGCTTATCCATGTTTTCCTTAATCATATGCATTGGCACGTGACCAGGCCCTTCTATCATGGTTTGCACATCGTGTTTCCAAGCTATTTTTGTTAGCTCACCTAGTGTTTCTAGTTCAGCAAATTGCGCGGCATCGTTCGCATCTGCAATACTTCCGGGACGTAAACCATCCCCAAGAGAAAAGGCTACATCGTAAGCCTTCATTATTTCGCAAATTTCCTCAAAGTGCGTATACAGGAAGTTTTCTTTGTGATGCGCTAAACACCATTTTGCCATAATGGAACCTCCTCTAGATACGATACCTGTAACTCTTTTTGCCGTTAAAGGGATATACTTTAACCTCACCCCAGCGTGGATAGTAAAGTAATCCACACCCTGCTCAGCCTGCTCTATCAGCGTATCTCTGAATATTTCCCAGGTTAGGTCTTCTGCCTTACCATTAACCTTTTCTAAAGCCTGATAAATAGGCACAGTACCTATTGGAACGGGTGAGTTTCTGAGGATCCACTCTCTGGTTTCGTGTATATTTTTCCCGGTGGAAAGATCCATTATAGTATCTGCTCCCCAGCGACATGCCCATACTGCTTTTTCTACCTCTTCCTCTATGGAGGATGTTACAGCAGAGTTACCAATGTTAGCGTTTATCTTCACCAAAAAGTTTCTACCAATAATCATTGGTTCCGTTTCTGGGTGATTAATATTACATGGAATGATAGCTCTTCCCTCGGCCACCTCTTTTCTTACGAATTCTGGTGTGATATGAGATTTCTGAATGTTTGCACCAAAAGATTCGCCTGGATGCTGCTTAGCCCATTCATTCTGTAAATCAATTTTTTGATTCTCTCTAATGGCTATGTACTCCATTTCGGGGGTAATAATCCCTTGTTTGGCGTAGTGCATCTGGCTAACGTTTTTACCAGCTTTTGCCTTTATTGGCTTACTTAGATATTCGAAACGTAGGTGGTCTAAACTTGAATCTGCCAATCTCTCCTTTCCATAAGAAGAAGTGATACCCTCTAACTCTTCGGTATCGTTTCTATCTTTAATCCACTGCGCTCTTAATTTAGGAAGCCCTTTTCTTACATCGATTTCTATATTAGGATCGGTGTACGGGCCGCTCGTATCATAAACCGTAACGGGAGCATTTTTCTCAACGCCAGCCGAAGGGTTAAATTTCAAGCGGGTATCGTTAAGGGTAATTTCCCTCATCGCTACTTTAATATCGTGAATTTCACCGGGCACATATACCTTTTTAGAGGCAGGAAAAGGAACCCTGGTAATTTTTTCTGAATTTGGAATTTGTTCGGTTTTAGCCATTTCTTAAACGTTTATCCGCCCTGAGCGGCAGTGATTACTAGAATTTTATCTTGGTCTTTTAACTCGGTTTTAGACCAATTGGTTTTTGGAATTACCTTATTATTTATCGCAACTGCAACCCCATTGGGGGCGATGGATTGTAAAGCAAGAAAATCGGAAACTTTGGTAGCTGAATTTAAATCAACGGCCTCCCCATTATAATATACCTGCATACTTGTAATAATGCCGGGAGTATCCTAGATCTGAATTATTACTTTTCCCTTCGTCCGCATCACCGAAATCAGGTTCTAAGGGTATAATCTCAGTCCATTGTTGGACACCCCCAAAGTTTTCACGAAGGTAGGAATTTTTAAATCCTAAGAAATTTATCTCAGCCAAGTTTTTATCCACCATGGCTCCTAGATTTTACACCTCCCGCTCCATATATGATCCCACAATTAATGGCTCCACTAAATTAACAACCTGTTTTAAATCATAAACACCTGTATCAACAAGAACTTGTTAGAAAGCTCATCGATGGGCGGAATTTAATTCGTGGGATTTTAACCGCGTTTGATAGAAAATTCAGGTAAAGTCCTCTGAAATTCACCTATCCTTGTTGTGAGTTAAGGATCAGGCTCCTAGTAAAGCGAAAATCATCTTTTATCGACGAGGCCAGATTAAAAGCCATCAAAACCAAATTTTTTATAGATAAATGAAAAATTGCCTTAAAAAAATCTCCCTAAGCCTATTCCTCCGCAAGGTCTTCTCCAAACACGACTTTAGGCTGGTCTATATCAGAATAAACTGATATCAAAAATCCAATGTTTATATCTGTTACAACATTGGAAACAACTGCGACAGATCAGCTTTAATTTTAATAAGGGTTAACATTACCTGTTGCATAGCGGTTTTCAGACCGATAACTATCACCTCTAAACCTAAGCTAGCTGAGGTAGTTTAAGAAATACCCAACGTAAATTTGTCTAAAGTCTCCACGTTATGAATAATCTAAAGAAAACACTTCTAGTTGTAGAAGACGAGCCGATGATGAGGCGGCTACTACTTCACATATTCAGTGAAAAATATAATGTAGTACTTAAGGAGAATGGTTTAGAAGCGATTGAATGGCTTAAGACAGGAACCAGCCCTAGTGTTATAATTGCTGATCTCAACATGCCAGAAATAGATGGATATGAGTTTATGGCAGAAGTAAGAAAATACGACTACTATAATAATGTACCATTAATTGTACTTTCTGGTGAACAGGGATCTGATGATAGGGTAAAATGTTTAAAACGAGGTGCCGACGACTTTATGACAAAACCATTTAATCCAGAAGAACTTGAAATTAGAATAGAGAAACTTGCATCACTTCTAGGTGATAAAGCAGGCGTTTCTAGAATGGACGGTGTTAAAGTTATGTACAAAGAAGCCTAGTCGGGTTAATCTTGTTAACTTGCACCTAAAGGCGACACGTGCTCTCTAAAAAAACTAAATACGCATTTCAAGCACTTATATATTTAAATAAGAATCGGGATCAAAGTCCGATTCTTATTTCTACTATCGCTTCTTCCACCAATATTTCTAAGAAGTTTCTAGAAAATATCCTACTTGACCTAAAAAAAGCAGGAATTCTAGGAAGTAAAATGGGAAAAGGAGGAGGATATTTTTTGATGAAAGACCCAGAAAATATCCCCATGGCCTCGGTAATCAGACTGTTTAGTGGCCCTATAGCGCTTGTCCCTTGCGTTAGTATTAATTACTATGAAAGGTGTTCGGATTGCGCAGACGAAGAAACTTGCAAGCTACACGATGTAATGCTAGATGTTAGAGACCAATCCCTAAGAATTTTGGAAGGTAAAACCCTAGCAGATCTTTGCTAATTTACCTCCACCCCCACCTTTTTAACAGATCAAAATATCAAAATCCAATTAGTTTGGATAATATACAGACCTGATTAGATTTGTTCATCTTTAAATTCAAAACATGTCTCGTAAACCCGATTTCCTAATTGTTGGAATGGCGAAATGTGGAACCTCCTCACTCGCTCAGTACCTACTACAACATCCCGAAATATTTATTTGCGAGAAAAAAGAACCCCGTTTTATAACCAGTGTAGCTGGAAAATTCCCTAAAGGCGGCCCCAAAGACGACCAGGTTAGAGCGTGGTACGTTGAAACTTGGGACGAATACCTTAAACTTTTTGCAAACGCCAAAGCTAAAAGAGCCGGTGAAGCTTCTGCCGACACCTTGTACTTTTATCAAGACACCATACCCATAATCAAAGAGTTTCTTGGAGATCCTGAAATAATTATTATTCTGAGAGATCCGGTTAAAAGAGCTTTCTCTGCCTACTCACATCTAGTGAGAGACCAAAGAGAGGTACTTAGCTTCGAGGCCGCATTAGATGCCGAAGAAGAAAGAAAAAAGGAGGGATGGGAGTTAATTTACCACTACAAATCTGCGAGCAAATACTACGATTGCGTTAAAGCGTTTAAAGAGAATTTCACCAATGTTAAGGTGGTTTTGACTGACGATCTGCGTAAAACTCCTCAAGATACTACCCGTAGCTTATTCGAATTTCTTGGCATCCAGCAAAATCTGGACATAAACACCACGGTAGACTACAATGTTTCTGGAATTCCAAAAAATCAACTACTACACAATAGCCTCCAAGAAGAAACCTGGTTGAGAAAAGTGGTACGCCCCTTGGCCAGAGCTATCTTCCCATCCAAGGAAGCAAGATCATCTGCAGTTGCATGGTTATCATCGAAAAACATAGACAAGATGACACTTCCTGCCTACCTAAAGGATGACTTATACAATTACTTTAAGGAAGACATTCTTAAAACCGAAGAACTAACCGGGCTCGACCTTTCGACTTGGAAAAAGTTTACCTAGCGATTCAGTATGGCCTTTGCACGGGCTGGTAATTCCTTGGACACCTTTAGCATATTGCCAAACACGGCTGCTAGCGTCACATCAAAATTTTTGTTTAGATAACGCTGGTTGATACCCATTACCAATAACATGGTAAATAGCGAAGCCCAAGCAGCACCTGGAATTCCCCAAATGGGTATCAATAAAGCATTTAACACAACATTAATTATTGCATTTCTTGCTACAAATAACATGTTGGTTTTTGCCTTACCTACCGCATCCAATAAAATTCCCATTTGCTTATTAAAAGGAATAATAAGCCCGTATAACATGGTAATGTTTAAAATGAAACCTGCTTCAGCATACTCAGGCCCAGCGATTAATTCCACTATCCAATCTGAAAATACGATTACTACAATCACAAGCGGAATGAGCATAACCTGGAGGGTGGCAACTGAGTTTTCGTAAAGTGACTTTAAAGCAGCAGGGCCTTCCGACTCAGCCTTTTGCACAGCTTGAGGAAACATTACCTGTGCCAAAGCCATGGTTGGAACCTCAAAAAGGTTGGCAATACGAATGGCTACCGCGTAAATAGCTACGGCCGCAGGAGAAATATACCAACCCAACATCCAGGTATCAATATTTCGCATTACCACCGCGCTTAAATTGGTTCCAAGCGTGTATTTCCCGTAGTTAAACAGTTGTTTAATCCACGATTTATCGGTACGCCAGCTAAAAAGGATTAAATCTCGTGAGGAAAAAAACATGTAGGCAGCACCTGCAAAGGCAGCTGCGGTGAAGTACCACGCCAGCGTCCACAAATCCAATTGAACATCTTGAATGTAGTATACGAATACGGCAGCACACATTAATCCCGACCGGATCAAATTCCCTATCATAGTGCCCTTAAACCGGAATCGGGCAGCTTGTATGTACTCGTAGTGCGTAAAAAATGACAGCACCACGTTAAGAACCACATTTACATAAATCAGTGGGACCAAACCGGGGGCATTCCACGAATTGGCGATGGGAATGGCAGCCAAAAGAAGAATTAGACTAAAGATTATAGAAAATCCTAGATTTAATAAAAGTGAAGATGTCTGAAGACTTTCCTGCCTTAAAACCTCTTTTTGATTAAGAAAACGAATCAAAGGATTTTTGAAAAAACCAGACCTAGCCGTATCTATAAAAGCATGGATAGAGATAAACAGCATCCAGGTACCATAGTCTTCTTTGTTGAGGATGCTAACCAAAAAATGAAAGGTAAAAACCCCAAAAACCAGCATAGCCACACGCTCTAGAAGTGTAAACTTCCCCGAACTTATCCATACCTGCTTATCTGATTTTGCCAATTTAGCCGACTATTTGTCAATAATAAAAAAACCCCGTCTTAAGAACAGACTAAGTACCTAAAAAATGATCATCTTTAACTCATAGCTAACTTCGTATACATCAAAGAATATTAAGCTAGTCTACTTCTAATCTATTGTCCATGAGAAAGCTCTTGATACTATCATCTCTACTCTATTCATCATTAACCCATGGACAGTTTTTATTGGATGGATTTAAATCTAATTCTGGTGAATTTACAGTTGCGGCTAGCAGTGGGGTCCAACATTTTAAAAGATTTTACGCAGCACCGGGAAAAGTTGGGGTTAAGCGAAGCACCCAAATAAATTCGCTTTATTTCTCTGGTAACCTCACCAATTTTTTGAGAATCGCTGGTAGTCTCCCCCATTTCCGAGTTATAAAGAGTGATGTTAGCAGTTTTCAGGATGCCACAGTTCAGGCTCAACTGATAAGCCCTTATTCTCTATGGGGGCTTCGTCCTTATTTCATTTACACCTATTCACAGCCCCTAAGCTCCTATGCTACGGAAACCGCAACCGCCATTGGGCAGCAGGCTTTTGTACGCGGTTATGGCGGAGGATTACAGTGGACTGGAAAGCAATATTTTGCTGCCTTATCTTATCAGGCACAAGATAAAAACCCTCCCACCCCATCGGCAAATCAGTATCATTTTCGTGGAGGATATTTCCAAAATGCCTGGTTTTATTCTCTAACTCTTGAGATTCAAAAAGCAATTGGAGGTAGTGATTATAGAGATGGCAGCCGGCAACCTTTTACCACACTAGGTGCCGATTATACCAAACTGAGCACCACAGTATACAAAAGAATTACAAATCAATTTGGAATTTCTGCTAATATTGGACAGGTAATTAGCGGAAGAAATGTTGGCCAAAGCACCGAGTTGTTTATTGGATTGGTTTGGAATTCTAAGATTTAAACATTCATAATTACCATCCAATCTCCCCATAATATTTTACTAATTTGCCGCTAGTGTAAAACATTATACCATGCGGATCCTACTTACCATCCTATCCTTATTGTTTTTTATCCTAAATGCAAAATCGCAGTGTGATACGATTTATTTAAAAAATGTGTTCATGCATGACACCACGGTTTCTGTATGTGAGAATAGGGGCTTGAGCTTTTCTCGGATATCAATAAATGCAGATTTAAACCAAAGTGATAAAATGGTATGGTCCTTTTACGAGTATACTAGCCCAACAGATTCAAACCTGCTATTCCAAGAAACCTCATTTTCATTTTCAAATAATTTTCCTGACACTTTAATGCATTACTCAGGAAATAATTTTAAGGGCTTTGTATGGAAGGACAGCACCTGTAAACACATTCCAGACACCCTATCCTGGGAATTCTCGGTACGGCCGTTACCACAGCTTAAAACGGAGGCCTGCAAGGCCCCGTACCTTACCGAAATTACCGGTGAAACTTTGGTTGATGCAAACGACACCACTTCCAAAACCTATGTGCTTCAAAGTCCAGAAATTAGAAATTACCTCCGACTCCCAAACACTTTTACCCCAATTTTTCAAAAGGAAATTAGGGATGCGAACGGCGGAAACTGGATGCAGGTAGGACAGTTTAATCAAGACACTACGGTAACTTTAGATTCAATTCCATGGGACAGTACAGAGCTGCGGTTTATGGCCATTGAAATTCAATGTGCTTGTGGCACCAATCCTACTTACCAACCCTACGAAGCTGTTCATTTAAAAACCATTTTAATTAGAAAGGATTATTCGGGTGGAATCGTTAGCACCCTAACTGGGGATATTAGAGTAAGTAAAGATGACTCTTGTAGCGTGACCTTCCCATCGGGAAAAATGATGTTGAAATCCACAGGAGATTTTGGCACGAAATATTTTTGGTCTGATGAATACGGTACTTTTTCTGAAACATACTTTGGTACTGGCAGCGGAAAAGTAACCATAGCAGACCAAGGATACCGGGCCCAAGCGTGCGACCCAAACCAAAAAGACATCTCTTTTCAGTTCTCAGCAAATAATAACAGCGCGCGTGCAGAACTAAGGTTACAAGTTGAGCCCGCCAATATTTTAATTTATTCAAGCGGATGGGCAAGAAAACAACAACCTCAAAAAGGATTTTTCCAATACATCAGTGTTCGAAATGAGGGTGCACCCATATCTGGGAATCTGATTTGGTCTACCCCTAACCTAGGTAGCAATGGGTATCGACAAATTGCCAATTCGAATTCTGCCAATGCTGCCTCCAATTCGGATTCACAAATTTTGTGGACCAACGTATCCATTGGGTTCAATGAAAGTAAATCCTTTCTAGTTCATTCGGATGTGCTTGGAACAGCAATCATGGGAGAAAATGTAAACACTCGAATCGACTTTTTCTCTCCTCAAGAAACTTTTACCGAAGACCATAATGTACTCATAAGAAACTCTTACGACCCAAACGATAAACAGGTGTCTCATAAGGGCATAAAGCCCTCTGAGCTACAAACTCAGCCTCCGCTAATGAGTTACCATGTACGTTTCCAAAATACTGGAAACGATACGGCGTTTAACATCCTAGTTACCGATACGCTTTCAAACAAACTGAATCTAGAAACTTTCCACCTTGGAACTGCTTCCCACGATTATGACTTTGAGATGGATGGCCGCATTTTAAAATGGTATTTCAATAATATAATGCTCCCAGATTCGGGTACAGACTACGTGGGTAGCAACGGTCACTTAAACTTCTACATAGAGCCAGTAAAAACACTTCAACTTGGGGATCAAATTGGAAATAAGGCTAATATTTTCTTCTACCAAAACCCACCGATTATTACCAACACTGCTATCACACAAATTTCGAATACGGTTGGCATAAAGGAATTAAACACCACTTCAGTCGGCATTTATCCCAATCCTGGTAACGGAATAGTATTTATTGATAGCGACGAACCCATTGAACAGGTAGATGTTTTTGATCCAACAGGTAGAAAACTTACTACCGTACGAACAAAAGGAAACTCAGTGGATGTTTCGAAGCTAGAAAAGGGAAATTACATTCTTCTACTTCATACCAACAGAGGAAATACTGCGATTAAGAGTTACATAAAACATTAATTTTTTTTCAGAATCAATTAAAGGTGTATCCATGGGGTACACCTTTTTTGTTTCCATAAATTCGTAGAGAACTTATCTTTCTACTATGTGTTACGATGTTCAGACCAATTTGGAAGCCCAATTAAAGCGAGCAAAACGGTTAAATGACCCGAAAGCTATTGCAGAAATAACCGAAAAGCTTAAACCTTACACCAAAAATTACTTCCATGCGCCCGGTTTTGCCCACCCCATGCTACTTATCTATGGCAACGATAATCCCACAGAACCCGCACCGGCCACTTGGGGTTTGATCCCATCCTGGGTTAAAAGCGATGCAGATAAACTCAAGCTTTGGAATAATACCCTAAATGCTAAAAGCGAAACCATTTTTGAAAAACCCGCCTTCAGAGCCTCTGCTAAACAAATGCGATGCATAGTACCTGTAGTTGCTTTTTTTGAACATCACCACAAAGGCGGAAAATCCTATCCTTACAGAATTTTCAGAAAGGACGGCGCACCAATGCATTTAGCAGGGTTATGGAGCGAATGGACTAACCGTGAAACAGGTGAAATAGTAAAGAGTTTTAGCATAGTAACCACCCAAGCTAACGAGTTGCTCTCAACGATTCACAACAATCCCAAGATGAACGAAGCACGCATGCCGGTAATATTAACGGAAGAATCAGAAAATATATGGTTGGATACGGCTACACATGGTGAGCTCGATAAGGAAGTAAAAAATCTCCTGAACCCATACCCTTCGGAAGAGATGGACGCTTATCCAGTTGCGAGATTAAGAGGCAAAGAAGCCGTTGGGAACTCTGAGGAACTAACAGAAAAAAAATACTACCCGGAGCTGGAAGAAAATCAAGGAAGTTTGTTCTAATCCTTAAAAATCATGGCTATGGTAAGTCTCAAATTTCCACAGTTCTCGTAGCTCCTCAATCTTTATTTCGTAGGGTTTATAAATTCTATTTGTAGAGACTAAAATCCAAGTTTTGTCATCCCCTTTTTTAGGATAAACCAACTTGAAAACCACCCCGTCTTCCTTGGTTACCAAGATGTAGGCATGACCTGAAACAACTGTTCGCCAATCTTGCACATAGGAAGCTGTTACCCACGCCCCTTCGGGAATTGGCAACATGGAGTCTCCTGCTATTTGAAAGCAGCGATAAGACTTATTTTGATCCAAAAATGGGAGGTTAAACTTGGGCAGTTCGGCTATAAATTCGGGATCTCCATATCCAGCGGTATATCCCGCCTGAGCCTTCTGCGAAACCATTTCAATATTTTCCTTCCCTTTTTTATCGGTACTTATGGTTAACAACCTCAATTGCCTTCCAGTTATATCCACCTCCATCCCCCTATCTATTTCTGACAACTGAAATTCGGACAAAGCAGATAAATCGTAGCGAATTAAGGCATCGAGAGAAACTTTAAAGTATTCTGAGATTTTGATTAGCGTTGGAAAAGGTGGCTGAACTCCTTTTTCGTATCCAATTAAGGTCGTTCTACTTAACTCCAAATGTTCTGCTAATGCAGTTTGAGTTAAGCCCCTTCGCTTTCTCAGCAATTTCAAATTATTGGCAAAAAACATACTCCCTCTGTTTAAGTACAAAGAAAAAGAAAATGACGATTTAATTTACTTTTATCCGTCTAAATAATCAACACTAATTTAGATGGGTTGAATCCCTGTAATTTGTCATTCTACAGAATTATCTGGGTATTAGTTTGTAAAAAGTAATATATTGATGCTGCCATACCATCCTATGAAGAAACTTCTATACCTCAACTGTATTCTATGTTTAATGCTTTTTAGTTGTACGGGAAAACCTAAGACTAAAAGCAATAAGCCAAGCGCATCGTTAAAACCTAATTCTGCGACAAAAATCGATTTACCTCAAATAAAAAAGAGGGACACTCTGGTTGCGCTTACCGGATTTAATAGCATTAGTTATTTTATTTATCGAGGGCAGCCTATGGGCTATGAGTATGAGCTTTTAGAAAGGTTTGCTCGGCATTTAGATGTAGAGTTGAAATTGATCATCGTTCGAGATATGGACGACATATTTGAGCTACTTAACTCTGGCAAAGGCGATATCATTGCTCATAACCTTACCGTAACTGGTGGAAGGAAAGAAATTGTAAACTTCTCTGACCCGGTTAACACTACCCAACAGGTATTGGTACAGCGTAAACCTGAAAATTGGAGGCAATTAAAGCAACACCAAATTGAAAAAAAGCTAATTCGAACACCACTTGAACTCAGCGGAAAAACCATACACATTAGAGAGGGATCATCATACTACCCTAGGTTATTAAGCCTTATGGAAGAAACAGGTGAAGAGATTGACATAGAGACGGTTACCGGGGATGAGGCCAGTACCGAATCTTTAATTAAGCAGGTAGCACACGGAGAAATAGATTACACCATATCCGATGAAAACATTGCCTCTATTAGTACGGCTTTTTTTCCAAATTTAGATATAGATATGGCCGTAAGTCTTCAGCAGCAAATAGCTTGGGCCACCCGAAAAAACGCCCCTAAACTGCTAAAGGAAATCAATGCCTGGTTGGATAAAGAACAAAAGAATGCAGACTACTACGTTATCTATAACAAGTATTTCAAGTCGCGCAGAACCATAGCTAAAGCAGTAAAAAGTCCACTTTACGCCGCTACAACAGGGAAAATTTCCATGTACGATGAGCTTATTCGCAAGCACAGTGTAAAAATAGATTGGGACTGGAGATTAGTAGCTTCACTAATTTATCAGGAATCGAAATTTGACCCCAGTGCGGAAAGCTGGGTCGGTGCAAAAGGGCTTATGCAAATGATGCCAGAGACAGCAGCCGATTTAAAAGTTGAGGATCTTGAGGATCCAGACAATAGCATTAAAGCGGGTACCGATTATTTAAGAAGGCTGGAGCGCTTTTGGGAAAAACGAGTTGAAGACGAGGAAGAGCGAATTAAATTTGTGCTAGCATCCTATAATGCTGGGCCTGGACATGTTTTAGACGCCATGCGTTTAGCAGAAAAGTACGGTAAAAACCCTCAAAAATGGGAAAATCATGTTGCTGATTTCCTACGTAAAAAATCTAAGCCAAAGTACTATAACGACCCCGTTGTTAAATCTGGATTTTGCCGAGGGGAAGAACCCTTTAAATACGTAACTCAGATCTTAAGACGATACGAGCATTACAAGACCTTTGTAAAGGAAGAAAGTAAACCTAAAGAGGTCCTCGCCACCAAATAGGCGCTAAGCCTTAAAAGTTTCCTTTCCAAAAAGGATTCTAAAAAACAATTTGAAATCGGAGCCCAAACTCCAAATCGGATATTTAAAGGTCGCAGGCTTATTCTTTTCAAAGAAAAAATGCCCCGCCCAAGCAAAACCATATCCGAAAATGAGCCCCAACCATATCCATCCAAAATCGAATTGGTAGATACAGTAAATAAGGGTTATAAAGAATAGTCCTGTACCTATGAAATGGAGTATCCTAGAGGTAGTATTTTGATGTTCACTCAAGTAATAAGGATAAAACTCCTTAAATGACTTTATACGCTCTTCTCCTTGTTCCATGGGGTCTATTTTCCCCGAAGATAGTAACTCTAATCGATAAGATTTAAATCTTTATTCTTTCTAAAGTCTCCTAACCTTGAGCTTACCATAAACTGAAGTACAGGCTGTTGAAAGAACAATCCTGGAGCTATTTTATCGAACTGATCTAAAAGACCTAAATGGAAAGTAGCACTTTGACTAAGTGGAAAATCCAATCCCACATAAAACCAATTTCGATTTAAATCTACAGGGCGAAACCCATCAGCCTGCGAAATCCACACCTCATTAAACAGAGTTAACGCCACTTTAAAATTATCTATCTGTACCGTGGGGCTAGTTATGGTAAGCCTGTATCTAAATCGATTCACCTGACTATAGCCATCGGTAAAAACCTCACTCCCATTAGAAACTACATCCTGAGTCCATCTAATTTCTTCTCGAAAGCGATGTGAAAAAAGAAATTGCCCCGCCTTGTGATTTAAAGTTACCTGGGGCCAAATATTATGCTCGTTGGCTGGTAAAGAAGCTGCAAAATTATCCCCTGGCCAATTGCGAATAAAGGAGTACCCGGCAGAAAAAATTACGGTTTCATTAACGTGGTAGTTGAGCGCTGGTCTTATGATAGATAATCTTTTGGAGTCTAAAAACCGTGCTTGTCTCAAATGAAGTTCGTTCGTAAAATCTATCCTTTCTGATACCTTGGCAGTATTCAACCAGAAAAACCAGGAATTTAATTTTCCATTTACCGTTTGTTTTTGGGCAACGAGATTAATGGAAGAAACAACAAGAACAATCAGAATCACCAGATTTTTCATGGGGAGCGGTATATTTATGGCACAAAAGTCTCCATTGGGCACCACTTATCCAAAATGAATTTCTCCAAGCACTACAAAGCCTTTTTAGAATCTCACTCCATCCTTTTAAAATCGGTAATTCCAGGCTGCGAGATTTTTGATTATCAACCCATCGCCCCACCAAAGGCCTCGCAGATAAGAAGCTTCGAAACAAAAAAACTCGGTTACCTCGCGGAGGATTTCTTTGAGAAATACCTGGCAGATTCCTCCAGATACGCTCCCATAAGGCGCAACATTCAAATTATTGAGCAGGGTATCACTCTAGGAGAGTTAGATTTTATCATAGAAGATTTACCATCTGGAAATCTGATCCATCTTGAATTGGCCTTTAAATTCTACTTATGGAACCCACAATTGGGAACGGAATTTTGTGCGTGGATAGGTC
Source organism: Luteibaculum oceani (assembly GCF_007995015.1). Taxonomy (NCBI): domain Bacteria; kingdom Pseudomonadati; phylum Bacteroidota; class Flavobacteriia; order Flavobacteriales; family Luteibaculaceae; genus Luteibaculum; species Luteibaculum oceani. The sequence goes on along the minus strand of NZ_VORB01000006.1, from coordinate 152,544 downwards.
CCAACAATAAGGACAGACTTGATTTGAAATTGGAACATTTTAAAACCAGACAAATTCCTCTGGGGCATAAGCAATACCCGGAACTTATTTCTCAATTTTTAATTCTTGGGCAACTCTATTTACCCTGGAAAACAGACTTTCCATTTTCCAAAACCCTAAACCCCTCTTCCCTTTCAGGATTCTGGATTAAGGAAAAGGACTTAAGCACCCTGGCGGCATACAAGTTCTACTATGTCGATAAATTGGATTGGTTTTTGAAACCTGAAATAAATGTGAACTGGAAATCTTACGAGCAAATAACCGCGTTGGTAAATGAGAAAATGAATAATAATAAATCCACCCTATTTTGGATTAAATCGCCGGAAGGAAACCTAAATAAACTTTTCGTTGTTTGGTGGTAAATAGATAGATCATGAAAAATATTATAGCGCTTATTGGCACTGGAATTCTACTTTCTTGCAGCGCCCAAAATGGTAAAACCCAATCCAAAAATCTCTCGAATTTAAACCGAGCCTATTTTGCTTCGGGGTGTTTTTGGTGTGTGGAAGCCATTTTTGAGAGTGTTAAGGGAGTAGAAGAAGCCGTATCGGGTTATGCAGGGGGAAATGAACAAAACCCTAGTTACCAGCAAGTAAGTGCCGGAAAAACTGGACATACAGAGACCGTAGTAGTTTATTACGATTCCACTCAAATAGATTATAAAACCCTCCTGAAAGTATTTTATGGGTCGCATAATCCTACTACCGTAAATGGCCAACACCCAGATTATGGAACACAGTATCGCAGTGCAATTTTCTACACATCAAAATATCAAAAGACACTTGCAGTTAGCTTTAAAGACAGCTTGGATAATAGCGGAAGCTACGCGGAGAAAATTGCCACCGAAATTTCACCACTAAAACGATTTTGGGAAGCTGAGGAATACCATCAGGACTATGAAAAAACAAATCCCAACCAGCCCTATGTGAGAGCAGTTTCCATACCAAGGCTGAATCGATTTAAGGAAAAATTTCCAGAGTTATTAAAGTAAAAGGAGCATCGAGCTCATTTTTTATTCCATTTACTAGCTAGACTCTTGTTCCTTTCCAAATCCCATATTGGACAATTAAGGATGCTGTTATCAAACCTAACAAGGTCCCCGACCGATTAGGAAAGATGGTGCATACTAATAGAATTACAATAATATTTGCCAACAGACCAAATACCTTTTGTGTTTTATTAATCCCTCGCTTCATCTGTTTACTACAATGCTCCTTCCTTAATTTTTTCGACTACCGAAGGATCTAATAAGGTTGATATATCTCCAAGATCATCTCCTCTACCTTCCGCAATTTTTCTAAGGATACGTCGCATTATTTTACCCGATCTAGTTTTAGGCAACCCGGAGACAAACTGAATTTTATCGGGTTTGGCAATTTTCCCAATGTGCTCCACTACCTTATCTATGATTTCAAGTTTACACTGTTCTTCATTTTCAACCTCGCCTTCGCAAATAACATAGGCGTAAATTCCCTGCCCCTTTATGTCGTGAGGATATCCAACCACAGCAGACTCAACAACCTTGGGATGCTCATTAATTCCGTTCTCTATTTCGGCGGTACCAAACCTGTGTCCCGAAACATTAATAACATCATCTACACGGCCGATAATACGGTACATTCCGTTCTCATCTCGTTTTGCGCCATCACCCGTAAAATAGTGTCCAGGATAAGACGAAAAGTAGACATGCTTACAGCGTTCATGGTCTCCATAGGTAGTTCGAATAATGGAAGGCCAGGGGAACTTCATGGCCAAATAGCCTTCCACACCGTTTTCCTTTATTTCTTTCCCTTCTTGGTCTATAAGTACAGGTTGAATACCTGGTAATGGATATCCCGCAAAGGTTGGTTTTTGAGGACTTAAATTTCCCAATCCCGAGATCATTATACCTCCTGTTTCGGTTTGCCACCAGGTATCTACAATAGGGCATCTCCCCTTTCCAACCTTTTCATTGTACCACTTCCAAGCCTCCTCGTTTATAGGTTCTCCAACCGTACCCAGAACTTTAAGGGTGGATAAATTATACTTCTCTACAAACTGATCTCCCCAGCCCATAAGCGCTCGAATAGCCGTTGGTGCAGTGTAAAATTGGTTGACTGCATGTTTTTCGCATATCTCCCAGAATCTACCTGGATTAGGGTAGGTTGGAACGCCCTCGAACATCATGGTTGTAGCCCCTGATAAAAGGGGGCCGTAAATAATGTAACTATGACCAGTAATCCAGCCTACATCGGCGGTACACCAATAAATATCGCTTTCCTCGTATTGAAATACATTCTGAAAAGAGAATGCAGTATACACCATGTAACCTCCACACGTATGCACAACTCCTTTTGGCTTGCCAGTTGAGCCAGAAGTATACAGGATGAATAGTAAATCTTCGGAATCCATGGGCTCGGCCTCGCAGCTTTGCGGCATGGGGTTTACAACATCGTGCCACCAAAAATCTCTACCTGATTTAAAAGAAGGATTTCTACCCAGACAGTTGTATACCAATACAGTGCTAACTGAAGGGCAATTTTCTAGGGCTTCATCAACAATGGTTTTTAGCGGAACTTCCTTGTCTCCCCTGTTTAATCCATCTGCTGTAATTACCATTTTAGCGTCTGCATCTATTACTCGGTCTGCCAGTGCCTTTGCAGAAAAACCAGCAAAAACTACCGAGTGTACCGCCCCAATTCTTGCGCAGGCCAATACTGCTATGGTTAATTCGGGAACCATAGGCATATACAAACAAACCCTATCTCCTTTTCCTATCCCCTTACTTTTTAGGGCATTAGCGCATTGACAAACCTTGTGATAAAGCTCCTTATAAGTATATCTAATACTCTTCTCATTGGGATCATTTGGCTCCCATATCAAAGCAATTTTATTACCTCTTTCATCCAAATGCCTATCTAAAGCATTTTCGGTAATGTTGAGTTTTCCTTCCAAAAACCACTTTACCTGTGGCCCGTCAAAATTCCAGTCTAAAACCTTTTTATATGGAGATTTCCAGGTAAAAGACTTGGCTATTTCATCCCAAAACTGTTCAGGGTTATCTACACTTTTCTGGTATTGAGCTTGATAGGATTCGAAGGAAGTTATTCTGAGACTTTGCATAGGGTTATATTAATTGCCTCAATCTAAAAACTTCTTTAAAATCATTCAAAAAATTGAGAATTATTAAAAGCTCTGTATTGTTTCGCCAATTTCTTAACCCGATTCCATGAATTTGCTTTATTTGAGGCAAAATCTCTTTTATGTTCAGAATAGCCTTAATTAGGTGGACCATTTTATTAGCAGTAGGAGCCCTACTGTTCTATTTAAAATCTGAATTTGGATTACGATTAGACGGAGAGTTTTTTAAAGCTGGCAATCTTATTGGTGCATCAAGCATTCTAGCTGGAATAATTGTGGCTTACGTGATGGCCAAAATTTTTCAGCTCTCGCAGAGAAAATTCGAGGACGACCAAGAATTTGAAATTCTTTCTGATCAACTAACCAATTACCGCAAACTACTTTTTAGACTATTGAAAAGCCCAAACTTCTGGACGAAGTTTGATGACATTGTTAGGCTGAAAAAGAAATATCCTAAACTCACCTTTACGGACATCCATTCGGAAGAAGTAGAATCTAAGGAGAGTCAGGATTTTTGGAAAAATGAAGAAAACTTTTCCGCTACCACAGCCGATTTATATTTAGCCATGGAGTGCGTTACTGGCCCCATTGAAACCATTGAAGACATAGAAGAAGCCAAATCTGAATACAGCACTGAGTGGTTAAAAAAAATGCTTCCGGCTCTTAGTCAAATCTGGTTTTACCTTGAGGAAAAATTTGCTCGCCATACTGCTGGATTAATAAACGACCAGGGGATATGGGAACCCTATCAGGATAGCATTAGAAACTTAACGGCCCGAATAGACAAAAGACTAAAACGCAAATCTTTTGACAGAACTATAGTTGCAGAAATGGCCTCTAACTTTCAGGAGGAACACATTCCAAGAATGTTAACATTAAAAAGAGTTAGAAAAACCAAAATAACCCGATCGCTTACCAGTTTAATCCTAACCCTGGCAACGATGTTAATCGCAGGAACTGCTATTCCACTCGCAATAGAACTGTTTACATTCGACAATAATCTGGTTACCGAAATTGCCTTTTGGTGCACGATAGTCGTAATTGGATCAGTAATAAATTTGATAATCGATCTATTTTTACTTCTTTACAGGGACTTTTTTGGTTCAGAAACTTTCTAGTATGGATGTTGTTATTTTCGGTTTAGCAAGGTGGGACGGAGATTATTCTTCCACCACATTATCTCTTGCAAAAGCGCTAAGTAAACAACACCGAGTATTCTACATCGACAATCCCTTTACTTTAAACGCATATTTTAAGGATAGGAAGCACCCGCGCATAAAAAAGCGTTCCCAAGCCCTTTTATGGGGAAAAAATACGGTCGTAAATGGGTTAGCGGAATACCCAAACTTATACATGCACACGCCTCCATTGGTACTCCCGTTAAACTGGTTACCCAAGGGAGGAATTTATTTGGCGGCTAAAAAAATTAACGACTACATCGTTAGAAAAAGCTTAAAGAAACTCAAGCGAGAATTTAACATCCAAGCACCGTGGTATATAAACATTTTTAACCCCTTTTACCCCGTAAAATGGCCCTGTAAGGAGAAGAATGTAAACATATACTATACCGTAGATAAGATTGAAAACTCCGAATACATTAATAAACACGGCCCATATCTTGAGCGAATTGCTTTAAAGAAATCGGATTTTGCATTAGCCACTTCGAAAAAACTCCAGTCGCATGCCACCTGTTATAGAACCACCTATTACTTGCCTAACGCAGCGGATATAGAACTTTTTTCCAAGGCGGCTGAAAATGCATTTGAGAAACCAAAGGATTTATCAAACGAAAATCGAGAAATCATTATTTATACAGGTAATTTCTCTATTCGGGAAGACTTTGAGCTTATAAACAAGTTGAGCAAAGACCACCCTAGCCGATTAATCCTTTTAATTGGACCGGTTAATACAAAAAGGCATTTAGAGTACGACTTAGAGCAGCGTGAAAATGTGATTTTCACAGGACCTAAATCACTCCAAGAGCTTCCTGCTTACTTACAGCATGCCCATTGTGCAATTATTCCATTTTTATGCAACGAGTTAACCTCTGGAATCTACCCTCTAAAAATTAACGAATATCTAGCCTCAGGAATTCCAGTAGTTTCAACACCTTTCTCAGAAGACATAAAAGGTTTTCAAGAGGTAATCAGCTTAGCATCTACTCCTGAGGATTTTTCGGAGGCCATAGATCGCGAAATCAAAAGTGATAATGCCGAGAAACGACAAAACAGGGTGGCTTTTTCTGCAAAAAACAATTGGGACAACCGTGCACTTCAATTGCAGCGCATCATAGAAGAACATCTAGCCGATTAACGAACCAGGGTAACCCTTCCACTTAGGTTCTTTTGTTTTCCATCTAGTGTTTTATAGCGAATAGCCCAAACATAAACATCCCCCTTACATAGTTCCCCCAGGTAGCTACCATCCCACTTAAAAAATGGATCCTTGCTACTGAATAATTCCTCTCCCCATCGATCGAAAATATGTACACTAAAAGCAGAAGGTTCTACTCCCACAACCTCTATGGCAAAAGCATCGTTTACCCCGTCTCCATTAGGAGTAAAAGCGGTAGGTATATACAGGATATCTTCGCTGGCAAGCGTAATAAAAGCGTGGCTTTGACCCAAGCAACCAAATTCCGTTTCGAAGCTTGCGCTTACGGCGTAATCCCCTTTAATTTTTGGAAAAACTACAAAGGGCTGTAATCCAGAAGTAGTAATGATGGTATCGCCCAGCTCATTTGAAATGCTCCAAAAAGCTTTTGCCAATTTATAAGTGCTAGAAAGCCCTAAAAATGCCTCGTTATTTATTAAGCTCAAACGACTGGGATTAATAGAAATATCCGCATAAGGGTTAGGATAAACCACAATTTCCTTTTCTAAAAACAGGGAGTTTTCACATCCTTGATTGCTAATAACCTCAATACCGATATCATAAGAACCTGCAGATACAAATTCGTGGTTAAATACGTTCTCCCTACTCACCAACTTCCTATTTACAAACCACTTAACCTCGCCAAAGGTATTTAATGGCAAACTGAAGTTGCTAGTTAGAGGTTCACACCCCGAATTGGGTAAAATAAGAGGCTGAATTATTGGCCTAGGGTAAAAATCTATGGCACTTACCGCGCTATCCACATCGTTACATGCATCCACTACCCACAACTTGGTTGTTGCGGAACCGCTATCCGTGGGGCTCGATTGATACATCCAGCCAATTTGGGTTTCGCCCGAATTCCAATTAAGCTGGTAGGGTTGTTTTCCACCCTGCACATCTGCACTTACCCATGCTTTATCTCCCGGACAAATGCTGTCTTGTTTAGGTATGGAAACTTGCAGTACTCCTCTTTTGGCAACCTGAAAGTCTATAGTATTCGAGGGACAATTCTTATTATCGAAAGCCCTTACCAGGTACAAACCGCTATCTGCCAAACTGAAATTAGCCGTGCTTTGCGTTATACCATTTATCTCGAAGCGGTAATTATTTGTCCCATTACCTCCCGTGACTATAAAACTCCCCTGATAAATTTCATTGGTACAAAGCAAGGTATCGACAATATCAGATAATATTACCGGAGTGGGAGCCAAAATCTGTATACTGTCTAGGGCTTCACACCCAGCAGAATCTACAACACTTACCTCTATTAATCCAGCTGACAAATTGTTAACCGTATCTTTAGATGAGCCATTGCTCCAAAGCACAACAAAAGGTTTTGTCCCCCCTACTATTTGAACCCATGCTTTACCATCGGATCCCCCACTACAAGAGATCGAATCCATAAAAAGATTAGTGCTAGGTCCGGCTATGTTATCAATGTTGTAGGGGAAAGAGTAAGTACAACCGTTGGCATCGGTAATATCTAGGGAGTAGCTACCTGGTACCACGTTTACCAAATGGGTGTCTAATGCATTATTACTCCACAAAAATGAATACGGTGTACTTCCACCCGATATTGTGTTTAAATAAATAGCTCCGTTGCTTTGGTTACAATTTGCAGGAACAATACTGTCTATAACTGAAATTGCTGTAGGCTCACTAATTGTGATGGCTGTATCTACAGTACACCCATTGGCATCGGATATGAAAACAACAAAGGTATTTCCACCACAAAGGCCTGAATAAGTCGCTACCCCATCAAAAGAAGTTGTTCCTAAACTTGGTTGAATGCTGTAGGTAAAAGGAGCCGTTCCCCCCTGAACCTCAATCTTGGCTTCACCATCGCAAAGTCCTGAACAGGATGCATTGCTAATCTGAACATTAGTAATTTTAAGTTCCTCTGGCTGATGAACAAAAAAAGCATGCTGCGCATTACATCCGAGGCTATCGATAACCTGGACGGTATAACTTCCGGCCCCAAGATTTGAAGCACTCGAGGTACTTGAAGTTATAGCTGGATCCCAATCGAATGAAAATGGAGCGAGTCCGCCCATAATTTCAAGCGTAACACTTCCATCGGAACCCAAAAAGCAAGTGGTAGAATCAACATCAGAGGTCAATTTCAGGGTATCCACCACAGTTACAAAGGTGTCAACTGGTATGCGGCAGGCAGCCGCAGGGATATACTGCACTTGATAGCGCCCACTTCCTAAATTTCTTGGATTGAACATCACCTGTTGATTGACCCCTAATCCACTCCAGGTTCCACCATTGGGTGTTGCTACTAATGGGGCTTCATCTCCTGCTGGGCAAAAACTAGGCAGGTTAACAATTTCACCAGTATCCGGGGCGATCACCTCAATTTCCATTGAATCCAACTCACCACACTCTCCTTGTACCAGGTGATAAATCCAGTGTTTTCCGGGCCCTGCATGACTTGGATAAAAACGGGCAAACGCACTATCCAATATTCCTGTCCCCCAATACAAGCCACCGTTGGTAACAGAACTAAGTTGCACCATTTCCTCTAGTGCACAGGGTGGATTTATAGGATTAATATCCGCTTGAAAACTGGAACTTACTTCAACGAAAAAGGTATCTCTATCACTACAGTACCCATCAACAATTTCATGCACAATGGCATGTACGCCCTCTCCAGCAGCACTAGGATCGAATAAGCCCCAGCTATCCACACCTGGCCCAGAGAAAACACCACCAGTCATTAGCGTCTGAATTTGGAAGGTCTCAGAACCTGCACAAAAAGGTCCAAAGGGAATAATTTCGGCATCTTTTTGATCAGAAAAATCAGCTTTGATCTCTACCGTATCGCTTGCTGTACAACCATTAGCATCGATAACAGTTAACTCATATACACCTGGAAGAAGTGATTCTGAAATGCTTTGATCTCCACCCTGCGACCACTGAAACTGGTAGGGTTCGGTACCTCCAAAAGCTACACCTTCGGCCCTACCTGAAGGACCACCACAACGAGACGGAACCAATTGAAGAGCTTCCACAAAAAGGGCTGTATCAGGCTGATTAACAACGGTATCGAGGATTAACTTACAACCGTTTATGTCCACTAGTTCCACCTCATAATCCCCAGCAAAAAGATCGACGCGGTCTGCTGCGAAACTTCCATCCTGCCATTTAAAACTGTCGATAGGAGAAGATGAATGTACCACAACATCTATTTCTCCCGAAGCATCACCGAAGCAAAGCACATCTTTGGGAAACAGTGTCGCTTCTACTGCAGGGAAAGGGGTAATGGTAATTTCTTCGGTCAGCTCACAACCTAGGTCATTTGTAGCAATTACCATATAACTCACTGCGCTATCGAGAACGGTAAAAGTTACTGAAGGCGAGGAGGAACTGGAAATCCCATATTCGGGTGTCCACAGATAATTATCAAATCCAGGGGTACTAACATCTACAGATTTCGTAGCACCAATACAGGCCGTGGTATCTGCCAATGTTGGTAAGCTGGGCGCCGCAACATTAACCGTTACCTCCCGTACCAAGCTACACCCCTGATCACTAAACGTTACAAAATAAGTAGTGGTGTCATTTGGAAACGCAATTGGGTTATGACAATCTGTGCAGCTAAGCGAATTTCCGGGAGACCAACTGTAGTTGTAATTAACATTTTCGGAAACCTGAAGCTGCACAGAATCGCCATAGCAGATATTTTGCTCCTCCGTTATTTCAGCTTCTAATTCCTCAATGGTTACCGTTTCACAAGAAAGTTCAGCTTTAGTACAAGGATCGAGAATACATATTTCAACCGTTTCTCCCGGATCTACAATAGAATCTGTTAGTGGAAGGATGGTGTAAGATGCCGACTGCTCCCCAGCTTTTATCACCATGGAGTCTTTTAAAAAACGGTAGTCCACACCGTTTTGAGCGGTTCCTTTTATGGCTACCTCAAAAACATAGTCACTTAAAACAGGATTCGGAAGATGGAAGGTGTAGACAGCAGAATCGCAGTTCTCATAAATTCTTCCTGGTCCAATATTTCCGGAAACAACAGGTTCTGTCATATCCACTCCAACGGAAACCAAACTTGATTTCTCCAGAAAAACGGAAGAATCCCAACACCCATCGCTTGCATCGGCAATGGCCAAAACAAAATGATAGGTCTCACAAGGGATAACACTGGCTGTTGCCGTTAAAACACTAGTGGTTCCGTCTAATTGAGTTTGCGAGGACATATCTGCCCGATAGAACTCACAATTAATGCAGGGTCCAATATCAGTATCTCCGTTATTTACGGTGTTAATAGTGATTGGAGCACCTCCACCACCAGGTAAAACACCTATATTTTGAATCCCCGCTATACCGGGGCCACTGATATAGAATCCAAAAGCATCATTGAAAGATGATCCTACATATTCTGGGTATTCATCCGAGCCAAAGACATACTTAAACTCCAAGGTACTTGTCGTAACCTCTACATCAAATTCTAGGATACACGCATCTTGGGTTGTTGCATTGGCAATTGAATTAAGAGGAGCATATCCTGGTCTACCGTGGTCAGTTCCCAAGCAAAGCAGTCCTCCAGCATTAGCATTGGTAACATTCCCCGTACCCAAAACGATACCTTCGTCTAAGGTAAAATTAAGAGCATTTACTCCGCCATCGAAGGTTCCTGCCGCGGTTCCAGCACAATTAAGGGTTGCGTTCTTAACCACAACACCTTGTCCAGCTAATAATTGAGCCATTTGAGCAGCATTATTACTGGCTGTCACATTTAATTGTGCCTGGATAAGCGGGGTGTTTCCGATATAACCAACAACTAACACTAAGTACAAACAAATATCCCTAACCAACATATACTAAACTATGAGAAACCATAATACGATATTTAATCTAAAATTTTAGACTGTAAGTATTATTTTCTAGATGACGTGATATTTTAGAGATGGTTGGTCGTCAAATTATTTTCACATAAAAGCTTTTCTTTGGACCATGAGTAAATCCTTTATGAATTGGAGTTCAGGTAAGGACGCCTGTTATTCACTTTTAGCAATAAAACCCCACTTAAAACCCGAGTTATTATTTACCACTATATCCAAGGAATTGCAAAGAGTAAGTATGCACGGGTTGCATAAGTCACTGCTGGAGCAGCAAGCCAAAGCTTTAAATATTCCGCTCCGAATTGCAGAACTCGAAAAATCGAGTAGTCATGCTGCTTACGAAAAATTGATGCAGGAAGAAATGGCACAGCTTAAGGCCCAAGGATTCGAAACGGCCATTTTTGGGGACATTTTTCTGGAGGACCTAAAGCTTTATCGTGAGAGGATGCTTTCTACCGTTCCCATGGAAGCTCATTTTCCGCTATGGAAGAAAGACAGTAAAATTCTGGCAAAAGAAATTATTAAATCTGGGATAAAAGCCATTGTTGTATGTGTGGATGGGCAAAAATTACCCGAAGATTTTGCCGGTAGAATTTACAACGAACAATTTTTAAATGACCTTCCAGAAAAGATAGATCCCTGTGGAGAAAACGGGGAATTTCATACCTTTTGTTTTGATGGTCCCATGTTTAAAAATCCAGTTGACTTTGAGCTTGGAGGAATAAATAAATCGACCTACCCGGTACCAAAGGGAAGCGAATCACATTTAACTGAATACGTTTTCTATTTTAGAGATCTAATTGCGAAGCATGGCTAAGATCAGTAAAGAAACTTTCTCCTTCCTTAAGGATTTAGAAGCAAATAACAATAGAGAATGGTTTGCAGAGAACAAACCGCGATATGAATCAGCAAAGGAAGAGTTTGAGCAATTTATAGATGAATTGATGTTGGGAATAGCAGAATTCGACAACAGTATTACCCACCACGCACCAAAAGATTGCATTTTTAGAATTTACCGGGATGTTAGATTTTCCAAGGACAAAAGTCCCTATAAAACCCACTTTGGAGCCCATATTACGGCGGCACAAAAGAGATCAGACATTCATTCCAAAGCTGGGTATTACTTGCATTTAGCTCCTGGTGGTACATTGTTAGCAGGCGGTGCCTATATGCCGAATAGTGATTGGTTAAAAAAAATCCGTTCATCCATAGACCAGGATGCCTCCCAACTAAGGGAGATTATTAATAATCCCGACTTTAAAAAAACCTTTGGAAGCTTGGGGGGAGAAAAATTAAAAACAGCTCCAAGAGATTACCCCAAAGATCATCCGGAAATTGAGCTTTTAAAACACAAGAGCTTTGTGGTTAGTACCAATTGCTCAGACAGTCTGGTGCTATCAGAAACTTTTTTAAATCATTGTGTTCAGGTTTTTAGAACCTTATATCCCTTTGACCAATACCTAAACAATACTATTGAATAACTATGCAGTATAAGGCAAGTACTCCTGAGGATTACATAAAGCAAATTCCAGAAGATCGCATTCCACATTTTGAGAAATTGCGAAAAACTATTCTAGAAAATCTCCCCAAAGGATTTGAAGAAGGCATGCAGTATGGCCATATTGGATATTTCGTGCCGCACAGTATTTACCCAGATGGATATCATTGTACTCCATCAGAGCCACTTCCTTTCATGGCCATTGCCTCGCAAAAAAACTTTGTTGCGCTTTACCATTCTGGTATTTATGCAAGCCAGGAGCTAATGGATTGGTTTGTAGGAGAATATCCTAAACACTGCAAAAGAAAATTAGACATGGGCAAAAGTTGCATTCGATTTAAAAAAGTGGAGGAAATTCCTTTTGAATTGATTGCAGAATTGTGCACAAAAATGTCTGTTGAGCAGTGGATTAGCATTTATGAATCAGCAATCAAAAAATAGGTGGATAAATTAGCTGTAGAACTCAAATGGTCTGCCATTGCCCTCATCCTGGAATTAATTACAGGTCATCTATCTATTCGTTACATCACCCCTGAAACTGCTGTTTTCGACGTAGGGAACCCTTTGATTATAGGAGTATTGGCGATTTGCCTTTACTTGGGAATACTATTCAAAAAGCAAAAATATTTTGGTGGAAGAATTAGTTTCTCCAAAGCATTTAGAACAGGGATCATTATAGGTTTTTTGGTTGCATTTATGCAGCCAATGTTATATTGGATAATCGCAATGGTCTATGCAAATCCCCCACAACTTGGAAATGCGGGAAGCATTATTGGCATACTACTATTGCACATCTTACTCTCTCCCCTCATTGCCTTTATTCTAAAAAGGAATAAGCCTTCGGAAGAATTTTAGACTGTATTAAACATTTGATTAGGCTTCAAAGAATGGATAACTAAGTTTTTAGTTTACCAACTAAATATTTAGTTTGTTTGTGTTATGATTGAATTAACCAAAGCCGAAGAAGAAGTAATGCAGTACTTATGGGAGCTTAAAAAAGCTTTTGTCAAGGACATTATTGAGCTATATCCCGAGCCCAAACCTGCCTATAATACCGTTTCTACTATAGTCCGCATTTTAGAAAAGAAAGGCTTCGTTGATCACGAGTCGTTTGGCAAAAGCCATCGCTACTACCCCTCCATTCCGAAAGAAGTATATAAAAAGCAAAGCGTTTCGAAACTAGCTAAAGGTTATTTCGAGGGAAGTTTTAAATCCATGGTTTCATTCTTTCTAAAAGAGAAAAAACTGAGCACATCAGACTTAGACGAGATATTAAGAGAACTAAATAGCGAAGAAAATGAACTGGATTAATCTTATTGAAATTCAAGGATTAATTATCCTTTTTGCTGCCATATATCGTTTCGGTTTATCGCAGCATGGTTGCTTTAAATTTAACCGTTGGTACTTGCTGTTAACCCCTTTTGTTGCCATTGGAATTTCCTTAATAGAAATAAAAAGCAATCCACAAATAGCGGCTATAAACCTCGCGGAGTTTGCTGTCAGCCAAGAAATTACTGGGTTACAGAATAATATAGAGAGCCAGCACTTTAATCCGCTTTTCTTGTACCTACCAATTTCCCTTGTGATCCTCATGGTAATTACTTTCCAGTTAGTCAAAATCTATCATAAATCGACTCCCATAAGTGGTTATCCCATCCCAACCAGATTAAACACCAATCTGCCGGGGCCATTCACCATTTTCACCACACTTTATACACCTACAGCCCAAGTAAATAATGAAATAATAGCCCACGAATCCGTTCATATTCGAGACAAACATTACGTGGATTTAATATTGCTACATATAGCTGCCTTAGTATTTTGGATAAATCCCGCGTCTTGGCTTCTAATAAAATTTGCCAAGCTAAACCACGAGTTTTTAGCCGACCAGAAAGTTATACGAGGAGAAATTGATGGAGTTAAATACAAAGAGTCGCTCCTACAACAAGTATTAAACACACGTGTACCCATGGTTTCGCATGGCTTTTTAAATCTCAATGAACTTAAAACCAGAATAAAAATGATGAACACTAAGAACCACAAAAAACAAGCTTGGAAAACACTTTATTGGACTATTCCAGCCATTTTACTCGTAGTAATTGCCTGTAATCAAAAACCAGCAATTGAGGAAAGCATTCCCGTACTTGATATAGCGGAGGAAATGCCAAAGTTCGAAGGCGGTGATCAAGCCTTATTTAAATTTCTATCGGAAAATATTGCCTACCCAAAAGAGGCGGTAAAAGACTCGGTACAGGGCGTAGTATTTGTATCATTCGTTGTGGACGAAAAAGGGCAAGTAACTGAACCGACCATTTTAAAGGGTATACATCCTAGACTAGATGAAGAAGCGCTAAACATAATAGAAAAGATGCCCGATTGGACTCCTGGAAAAGACAAAGGAGCCCCAGTAAAAGTTAAGTACAACCTTCCGATAAAGTTTGTGCTGGAATAAACACATCCAAAAACGTATTGAAATAAAATGCCGGCTGTTGTCGGCATTTTTTTTGTCTTTCATTATAGACTTTAATCAATACACAGCGGCATCATTATCATTTAAAACTTAGAGCTTTGGAAATATCTTGCCCAAAAGTTTTTTCATGAAGCACATTGTTATTCCCACCAAATCTTTCGAAGACACCCTGTTCACTTTCCGTTATGCAAAAATGTGGTACGGCATCGATAATGTCCAATATCGATTACTAAACGCGTTTGAAGAACCCTCCAAAAGCGCCGACATGGTAATTTCCATTAAAGATTTATTACACGAGGAATCGAAAAAAATTTTAGAAGAACAGAAAAAGGAAATTTTAAATTCCTTTCCTGATGCCAAAGACTGTATCACAACTACCTCTATTTATGGAGAAATCTCGGAAGCTATAAATCGTTTAAACCAACAACACGCAGTAGACACAGTGGTAATGGCCACAACGGGGGCTGGGAAATTGAAAAGGTTTTTTGGAGGAAGTAATACCGCTAAAGTTGTTGCCAATGTTAGTTGTCCAGTACTAAGTGTCCCATACAAATACCAACAACTTGAAGCGCCCACGGAAATATGCTTGTGCCTAGATTATGAGACTATCCCCCAGCAAACCCTTCTTACCAAAATAAAATTACTTGCCAACAGTAAAAACTGTAAGGTTACCGTATTGCATATAGACACGCCTAAAAAGGATAAAAAAGAAAATCTGTACGAATCTGAAGTCAAATCTATGATAGCACTACATTTGAGCTCAGTAGATTTTGAAATTAAATCTTATGCAGCAGAATCTGTCTCCAGAGGTATTTTAGAATACGTAAAAATCAATAGCCCCTCTCTCCTTGTAATGATCGCTCACCCCCATAATTACTTGCAGAAAATTTTAAATGCTAGCCAAAGTAAATTGCTCACCAATTTGAGTAATGTTCCCCTTTTGGTGTACCACGAATAAATAATCCCCGAAAAAGCTAAAATGCAGTACAACCTAAATGCCAGCATAGAAATTTTAAGTCAAACCCCGGGCACCCTAAAAAGTATGCTGGGAAACTTAAACCCAGATTGGATAAAATCTAACGAAGGCCCCAACTCCTGGAGTCCCTACGACGTGGTAGGCCATTTAATCCATGGGGAAAAAACCGACTGGATAGACCGAATTGAAATTTGTTTGGGGATGAGAAACACGGATACCTTCACCCCTTTCGACCGCTTTGCACAAGAAAGAGATTCTGTTGGAAAAAGTATCTCCGATTTATTAAACGAGTTTCAAATTTTAAGATCGCAAAACCTTTTAAAGCTTCAATCATATAAAATCACGCCAGATCAACTCCAACTAAAAGGATATCATCCTTCGTTAGGTGGAGTGACTTTGGGTAATTTATTAAGTACCTGGACCGTGCACGATTTGGGGCATATCGCACAAATATCTCGTGTTTTAGCCACACAATATAACGCCGAGGTAGGTCCTTGGAAAGAGTATCTCAGAATACTTCAGTAAAGAGATTCTTAAAAAAGAATAAAGGTTTGGTGTTATAATAGGGCTGTTTTAATGGATTTTTTAATAATGACTACGAGTTAACCCAAAAAATCGCAAATGAGAAAAACACCCATCGACAAACTTGTTGTTCTTCCCGTAAACAAATTCATAAAAAGCTCCACCGCCAGTGGCATTGTTCTTTTTTCAAGTGTTGTAATTGCTCTTTTACTTGCCAATTCACCTTGGGCCGATGCGTTTCACCATTTCTGGGAATACGAATTTGGAGTAAAACTCATGCATTATGAGTTTAGTAAAAACCTACATCATTGGATTAACGATGGGTTAATGGCCATCTTTTTCTTTGTGGTAGGTTTGGAACTCAAACGCGAGTTTATTGATGGGGAACTCTCCGACCCCAAAAACGCTATTTTACCAATAGGTGCTGGATTGGGTGGAATGATCTTTCCTGCACTGATTTATTTGTTTTTCAATCACGACAGCACCGCCTCTGATGGATGGGGTATCCCCATGGCTACCGACATTGCCTTTGCACTTGGTATTCTTCATTTGCTAGGAAAGAAAGTACCGCTGGCACTCAAAGTATTTCTAACCGTACTGGCTATTGCAGATGATATTGGAGCGGTTCTGGTAATCGCCTTTTTCTATACTTCGGATATATCCTTGTACAGCTTGGGAATGGCATCCATTTTTCTTGGGATCATGTTCATTGCAAATATCGTTGGTGTGCGAAGCTTTCTTTTCTATGCAA
Source organism: Luteibaculum oceani (assembly GCF_007995015.1). Lineage (NCBI taxonomy): Bacteria > Pseudomonadati > Bacteroidota > Flavobacteriia > Flavobacteriales > Luteibaculaceae > Luteibaculum > Luteibaculum oceani. The sequence goes on along the minus strand of NZ_VORB01000006.1, from coordinate 135,936 downwards.
TAGTTGGGTTGGGCGGCTTTTGGCTGGCCTTTTCCATGTCGGGAGTACATGCAACCATCTCAGGTGTACTTGCTGCTTTTACCATTCCCGGCAACGTTAAAATTAAAGCTGGTAATTATGTGGAACAAATGAAAAAACTAATTCACCAGTTTGAGAATGCAAAAAGAAGAAAAGATTCCCCCCTTATATCATGGAGCCAAATGCGCAGCATAGAAAAAATGAGGTTTTACTCCAAGGCGGCCATGACTCCTCTACAACTTTTAGAGCACTACCTCCACCCCATAGTTGCCTTTATTATCATGCCCATTTTTGCACTTGCTAATGCTGGATTGACCTTTACAAGCGAAATTTTTACACACATTGCCTCCCCCGTTACCATGGGAATTTTTCTGGGATTGATCTTGGGAAAATCTATAGGAATTACATTGGTTACAAAGTTGTTAACCACCCTGAAAATTACGGACCTTCCCGAGGACGTTACCTGGACTCAAATTGTAGGAGTTAGCTTTATCGCGGGGGTTGGATTTACCATGTCGCTGTTCATCAACAACCTGGCTTTTGCAACTCCTTTATTTCTTTCAGAGGCAAAAATTGGAATATTAATGGCGTCTATAGTTTCTGGATTAATCGGATACCTTACCATAAAAGGAACCTTGAATAGAAAACGGCTAAAACCCCACTAATTCGTTTGATTTTTATCCAGGTAATCCTTCTTATAGCTGAAGGTTAACCCCAAGGTTTTAGCTCTTGAAACGGCTTCATCGGCATGGGTTCCTCTAAAATGTTGATTTACCTTTTTAATGAATAAATCCACCCATCTTTGAAAATGCTTATTATCTATGGGTAAGGAACGATGCACTTTGAAGGGGCTTCCATTATAACTTTTCACATTTAGTAGGATGGTTTCCCAAAAGCGATACATTTTTTCTAAATGCGCATCCCAATTATCGCCTATCACTTCGTGAAATACTGGGCCCAACAAGGGATCTTTTCGTACCTCGGCATAAAATTCATTCACCAAAAACTCTATGGCTTCTCGGTTATTTAAGGAAGCTTTTTCCATAATGCAAAGGTACAATCCGCTAGACCATTAACCCACAAAAAAAGCCGATAACAAATAGTTACCGGCCCTTTTCTTCTGTTTAAAAGCAGATGTTATAATACGCTAATCTTTTTAATGGTTAGGCTTACCCCATTTCTATTGAAATCCATGAAGTAAACTCCAGTATTTAAGGATCCTAAATCCAATTGTAGTACTTTTTCAATACTTCCTAGTTCGAGATTAAATACTATTCTTCCCGAGGCATCTCTTACTAAAATGTGGTCGCCAGATTCCAATCCGCCGCCGTTGTACACATTGATAATACCATCTTCTGTAGGGTTTGGATATACGTTTACAGCAAACTCTCTCGTTTGTTTGCTAATTCCCACCGCTCCTGCATTAATAAACTCATGGGTTACGGTACCACCAAACTCCTCTTCGAAAGCCTTAATAGTAGTTCCGAAACCATTCTTCAGTCTCAAGAAACCACGGCCTCTATCTTGTCCGATAGCTGCGTAATACCAATAATATAATCCGTCGTCCCCGTCATCCATAAATTCCAACCGGAAACAACCATTTGGCAATTCTAGATCATCAGAATAAGTGGTGTTACTTGTAAACCCACTTTTCTGGGTTACTACATTTCCAGCCATATCTAAAATCCGATAAGATGATTCCCATCCTCTGGTATTGGTTCTGTAATTAAGGGTTAACCCTTTTTCATACACCGGTACAGGGGTATAAGGAGATCTGTAACTGTTGTTTGGAGCATACTGATCAGCGCCTCCATTCACCGCAGTTACCTCAACATAAAAAACATTTTCTGCGTCCTGATCGGTCCAAAAATCTAGTTCTTCTATTGGTAAGTTCACCTTCTGGTATGCCGACGGTTGAATGCTACCCGACCAGGTGTAGGTCTTTTTATTATTGGGGTTTACCCAGTATTGAAGTTCTAGGCTACTTATTACATCACCCCCCTTATTCTTTATCAGCACTTCGGGTTGGGTACAAGCCATGTTAAACCTATCAAATTCCGTACGCTGGGATGGTTTAATAACATACTCGATAGCTGCATCGGTAGAAAAATTGTAATCGCCATAGGTTACCAGCTGGTGATTAACAATGTATCGAGAATCACCCGTTGCGCTTGCCATTCCGTAATCTACCTGCAATATGCTTCCTGGTGAAAGGTATTGGCTAACGTCAAACTCGTTGATATCGGAGGGAGCTCCGGGGCACCATCCTGCTCTATCGTTTAACCAAGTTCCTCCCTGTGGGTAAATCGGGTTTTCAGAACACTCTGTCCATGCATTCCAACTAAAACGTTTTTGTCCAGCATTAATATCCACATAGTGCTGTCTCGAAATAAACTCACCTTCCTGACCATGCCCGGTGATAACACTGCGGATTTTACCATATTTCGCGTCTGCTGAAATGGGTACGTCAAGCGGTTGATACTGATTGTCTGCTGCTATATTTCCATAGCTCGTTTGGTTAACGGGCCAAAGCTGCTTAAGACTTATAATGTTTCTTTCTGGGGTTCCTTTTATGAAAATGAATTTGATATCCATTTCCTCCTGATTCTGTCCACCACGCTCAAGAGAAACCACCTTTTTCCCTCTTAGAACAGGGGCAAAATCGGTAACATCGAATTCCCACATTTTACCTTCCATTCCCAAATCAAGGTTTATACCATAAGGGGTTACAAAAGACATGATTTCGAATTTGGCTGGAGACTTTCTAAAGTAATCGAGAACTCCAATATTTAAGTTGTTTTCCAAGGAAATATCAAAACCATCAATTACTTCTCCTGCATCGTCATAAATCAAGCCCAAATCTCGGGTCCAGGCAAAATATTGGTTGGCAACAACAGGCTGGTTGTCAACTATCTCATATTCCTTCACCAATTTACCCGCATGATAAATAGTATCATAAACAGTAACCTGAGTATTAGAAAGGGTATAGTCACCTTGCACCCAACCTATATTAGGCACTCCAATTCGCTTAAAACCTTTATCTAATTGATCACCAAAAACTTTGGTGACCGTAACATCGTCTACCTCACTAACACTAATGTTCAAAGGTCCTTCATCTACCCCACCATCAGCGAAGGAGTTTAAATCGAAGACAACATTACCATCTAGGTTATCCAAAACGCTCAAATCTCCGTTCATATGAGCTGCAATTTCAGCGGTACTCAAACGCTTATTGTAAATAGTGAAATTATCTAGTGCGCCATAAAAAGGATTGGTATTTCCTGCTGCATTAGGATAAGAACTTCCAATAGCAAGTTTTACCAGGTCTATAAGCTTATTCTTTCCGGTGTTTTGCTTTACCAAAGAACCGTTGTGGTAAATGCCCATGATACCCGTTCTGGCATTTTTAGTGAAAAACCAGTGATTCCAGGTTTCGGTATATGTGGTGGCCTCCACGTTTTGATTCACTCTATCGTATCCTGAACCATCGTTTCCACAATCCCAATAAACATTGCTATTCGACCAAGGAAGGTGACTGTTAACTTGTCTTCTGTTGGATCCATCTACACCTTCGAAAGCTGAAGAATTAAGTGTTCCAAGAGCATTAATATCTCCTTTCATCCAGAACCCAACACTTATTTCATCTGAGATTCCTAATAAATCTGCTTCTTCCAATTTTAAATATCCACTACCATTAAATTCTGGAGTACCATTACTCAATCTGGCAATTGCTCTTTTCGAAGTATTATTAGCTCCCAACCATGGAGTTCCAAAAGAACCGTTGTAGTCAAAGGAAATTTCCAATAATAGGTCGCTTTGTCCATTCCAGTTAAACGGAGTAGAGAACTTGGCAAATCCAAGCCCTTGATCTAAAGCCAGATGGTTGTAAAAAACAGTTTGAAAGCCTTGTGTTTCCAACTGATTGATTTCGGTAAGACTGGTGCTTTTTACTTTGATTTTAAGATTTTTCAAAAGACCTGTTCCCTGCAAAGGAATTTGAATTCCAGTAATATTTCCAGCTCCCATACCCGTGCTGCTTAACTCGGCAGCCGTATATAACACCTGGAATCTATGCGCTGTTTGGTCTGGAGATACCACCAGAACCGTATCCGGTCCTAGGTTTAGTCCGTACTCACTTTCGCTATTTACGTTGGTATAGGTAGTTTGCGTAAGAACCCTCTGAATTAAATCATAAGAAGGTGTTGTGTTATAACTAAGTGCGCTGCCAGAAAATCCACTCACGATATGGGTGGGATGAGTTGCTTTTAGCGAATCGAATTGAGTGCTATCGGTTATGTACGTATTACAACTGTAATCCCATTCTCCACAAGCTACATTGTTACCACCCGTGGTATTTACTTCACCGTTTCTACAGCGCATGCGGTAATGCATCAAAACCTTTTCGTAGGAGTTTGGATCGTTATCGGGAAAGGTAAATTCCGCCCTCCTGGAGGTACTATCGAAAGTAAAGGTCTGCACAACTATGGTGTCTTGTTGCGCAAACATTATCGACTGCATAATGCAGAACAAGAGTATAAAGGTGGTTCTCATCGAAAATATTTTGGACTAAAGTAGGCGGCTATGCACGAAAAGGATATCTGAAATTCGGCTTAACATTTGAAAGGTAAAAAGGACAAATGATTCAACTTCGTCTTAAAAATAAGGGCTTTAGGCTGAAACGACCACCTGTAATCTTATAACTCTGTTAAGTTGGTATATTATTGCTCATTTCAAATTCCCCTTAGAATAAACAACTTAGTTAAACCCAGTGCGTCCATTAAGTACATTTAGGATAGCCAAAGAGTATGATCAATCATATATTCTATAAAATATTAATCTCAGGTTTACTCCTTATTCTCTTTACGGATAGCATGGGGCAAATTCGGTTTCAAAATCCAAGTTTTGAGGTGGGTACAGGAGTGTTAGTAGGTGTACCCGTAGCCTGGGTGTACTGCAATGGAACTACAGATTGGGAGCCTGGTGTTTACAATAACCAACCCGCTTCACACGGAACTCGCTATTTAGGATTTTGGGACGGAAGCACCGGCGGCACAACCGTTGAAGGAACTGCTCTGGGAGAAGGAGCTATGCAGCTGCTTATTCAGGATGGAGAGGCTTGCCCGTTGGTTCCCGGCAAAAAATACACCTTCTCTTTCGATTTAATGTCAGATCCTTCTCGATCTTATACGCCGGGCCACATGGCAATAGTAGCAGGGTTCGCATCTTGTACACCCACCAAATTGTTTTGGAAAAGTAACGACCCTGGAGTTACCCATAATTTAGGAACAGGCTGGCAAAGGCATACCGTAGAGTTTGTTCCCGACGATGCCTATACCTGGTTTGGATTTTACGCCGTTTCCATTACACGTGGAGGCCAGCACTGTAGCTTAGATAATTTATCATCAATTACCCGAGTGGCTGGAGAAGTGAGCTATGAAGAAATCACATGTGCAAAAAATGGAAGTATCACTTTTACGGCACCAGCCGGTGGCGGACCATATGACTATACATGGTACGAAGGCGATACTACCACTGTAAGACCCGGCCTCAACGGAGCTACGGCAACCAATTTAGGTCCCGGAACTTATGTTCTTGAGGTCATCGACCAAACCGACCCCTGCCCCGTTCCATCCTTATACCGTATCACTCTTGATGCTGCTACTCCCATAATTGGAGTTGCTACCACCGACACCAACAAAATATGTAATGGTGAATTTGCTCAATTGGACTTTTTATCAGACCAACCAGACGCTCCAACGTATACATATAAATGGACACCCAGTATAGGATTAAGCAATCCAAACATTAAAAATCCTACAGCCAGCCCTCCCACCACCACAACATACACCCTAACCGTTGATGTTCCAGGTGATACCACGTGTACAGAAACCTACCAGATCACTATTGAAGTTGGAAAAAACAATCCCGGAATAGGTAAAACCTTGAAAATTTGCAGCAATGATGAGCCTGTAGATTTGTTTACAGAGCTTAGCGGAAATCCGGATGACAATGGAAATTGGGTATTTCAAAATGGCACTCCCTTCCAAAACCCATTTAATCCAGAAATACACGCACCAGGAAAGTACCACTACATCATTTCAACGGCCTCTTGTCCGGCCGATACCGCAACCATGATCGTAGAAGTTTCTGAAGTTCCAGATGCAGGAACAGAGATGGAACTCGAAGTCTGTAACGAAGTAATTAATCTAGATCTTAACAATTCACTTACTACTCATCCACGGCCCGGTAGATGGGAACTGCTTCAAAGCAATACCGCAACAGGTTCCTTTTCTAACAGTGGCTTGTACAACCCCTACGAAGGTGAAGATGGAGAAATAATTTTCATCTATCTTCCTGATGGACCCGAACAATGTGCTCCTGATACGGCAAAACTTAATTTAACAGTCCACCCAAGTCCAGAGCTTACACTAAATCCAATAGACAGTGTTTGTCCCGGCACAGAATACACAGTTGAAGTTTTGATTAATGGCGTGGCAAATGATTACACGGCCTACTTCACTGGCAATGGAGATCCCTATCAAAACGCAAGTTTAGCCAACGGATTAAACAGCTTTAATCTTCCTAGCTCAGCTTCGCTCTGGTTAAGAGCAGATAGCATTGTTTCCAATAGCGCGCCATTTTGCAAAGCTCCCCTGGACCAATTAGAATTTTCTGGTCATAAGAAAACCGCATTTAGCATAGTAGACTCAGTAGTTTGCGATGGTGATAATGTTGGAATAATAGCCTATTTCAGATTTAGAGAAGGTGACCGTTTTTCCTACCAATATAGCGTGGATGGTGGCCCTTTTAATCAAACTGGGAGTGCTGCAAGCCTTAATTTAAATAGTGGAACCCATTATTTAGTCTTAAAAGATGAACTGAATTGCCAACCTTACGATACCGTATTTTTCTCCAAAGCATGTAATTGCGTTACAGATCCTGGGGACATGATTAACCCTACGGATACTATTATTGTTTGTGGCGATGGTACGGCAACTGCCCAGCATGGCGGCAATCATGTAATGGATGGAAACGATGCCATTTCATACGTATTACATACCAATCCCGGCACCAGTCCTGGAAACATTCTTCAGAAAAATCTTAACTCGGCGAACTTCGCTTTCCAGCCTCCAATGGTGTACGATCGCGTTTATTATATCTCGGCCATTGTTGGCGACGATGACGGCACTGGCCACGCAGATGCAAAAGCGCCTAACCTCTGTACCCAAACAGCACCGGGTGTACCCGTATTTTGGACTAAAATTCCCGAGGGAACCATTCGCGTTTACCCTCCCGAAATTTGTGAGGCTGATTCCATATTCATTGAGTATAACCTACAGGGAAACAACCCCTTTGATGTCAGTTATCTGGAAAATCAATTAGGGTACAATCACAACTCAATATCTGGAACCGAAGTCCTGTTCAGAACGGGATATCAGACGGGTACTATAGATTTCTCCAACTTTCAAGTTGCTGATAAATACGGCTGTACTGCTGGAATAAAAACCGCACCCGATCCGTACCAGGTACTGGTTAACGACAGCATCAGCGCGAGCATAGACCAATACACCTGTGCTACAGATAACGAAACTTATTCCGCCCTTTTAACTATTAGAGAAGGTTCTGGAAATTATCTGGTGGATGGAAGCGCTATACCTGATAGTACTTTCCTGAAATCGAATATCACCAGCGGAGTTCCGGTAAGCTTTGTAGCAAGCGATGACAAAAATTGTAACCCAATAACTTTATCTGGCTCACATACCTGCCCATGTGCTACCGAAGCTCCCAACCTAAAGGCTGTATCAGGGGTGCAGTATTTCTGCGCAGACCAAGCCGCTTCGGCACAGCTCGAAGGAACTCAGGGCAATGGCGACCCTATGGGTTATGTTGGCGATGGAAACGATACTTGGTCATTTGTTTTGGCAATAGATCCCAATCAACCCATAGAAACTATGGTTGGTGGATCGCTGAGTAAATCGCCAGTGTATGCTATCTCTGATTTCCCAGCAGGAATTATTGATACCAACCAGACTTATTATATATGCCCGCTTGCAATGGACGAGGACTCAGATAATCCGGGATTAGTCGATATATCAAGTAAAAGGTGTCCCTTATACACCAAACCGGGTATCCCAATTGCATGGCGCGCTTTACCAAGTATAACCATTAGCGAAAGAGAAAGTGAACTATGTTATGGAGAGCAAGTGGTTATAGACTATTCGATTACCACAACTCAAAATGCGGATTTCGAAATAATTAGCAGCAGAACAGACAGCACCTTCTTTAGCAATATTGCTCAAGGTACAATGACTATTGCCTTAGCAGAAAACACCATTGGTACCCAACATACTCCCATTAGCTATTATGCCAGTAGTCCCCATTTTGTAACCAATACGGGGCAAACCTGTGTTGGAAAATGGGTTGGGGATAGCGCAAGGGTGAATATCCACAAGGAACCTAGAGCTGAATTTATCCCCAATTCAACCGACCCATCAGGAGCTTATAATGTCTGCTTGGGCGAAAATTTAAGCAAGGCAAAAATTAAATTTTCTGGAAGCGATTCTGTGTTTGCTCAAATTACCCCAAACATTGGTCTAATCAGATCGTATGATGGAAACATAGATGATTTATTTATCAGCAAGAACAACTTGAACTTAGGGAACAATGTCTTTAGTATTTCCCAGGTTTCTGGTCAAATCGTACAGAGCACTGGAAATAGAAAGCTTTGCGCAGGAAGTGCTGGCAATCCAGCTAATTTAACCGTTAGTGTTAAAGATCTTCCCACTTTGGATATAGCATTGGATACCAATAGAATTTGTGCGGGCAATCCAGTCAATTTAAGGCTAATTCCATCTGGTTCTGGAAGTCAATTTACTGCGTACGATAAAAATGGACAAAGCTACGCGCTAAACCAGGACACCTCCGTATTTACTTATTACCCCAAAGCCGACAGTGCATTTGTATTTACAAGAATTGAGCACAGCATTTACTCCGATGAATCTGGAAACGCTTGTGGTCAGGATATCTACGAAAGGGCATTATTGCAGGTAAACGAACTGCCTATAGCCACCATTTTCGATAAGGGTGCCGAAATTTGTGAGGGAGATTCCACCTTAATTTATTTTAAGATTGAGGGGAACGGTCCTTTTAGTTTCCAGTTTGAAAATGCGATGGAATTGGGATCTGAAAAAACGGGGTACCTCCCTAGACCTGAGGACACCCTAAAAATATGTGTTAGACCCAATAAAGATGCTTCATACATTTTAATAAATGTGACAGACGCCAACAATTGCGTGTCAGATAAAAATAACGGAAGCGCCTCGGTTCCCGTACATCAAAATCCTCAACCCGATTTCGCAGCAGATGATAGACTCTCCTGTACACCATTGATTACTCAACTTCGGATCATATCAGACTTAAGTAATCAACAAAGTAATAGTTGGGAAATAGGAGGTGGACTGGTTTTTGACAACGAGGATGTTTTATATATCAACCTACAACAACCAGGATCCTACGATGTGCGTTTAACCCAAACTACCACCAAGGGATGTAGTGCCAGTATAATGAAACAGTCCTACCTCCAAGTAGACCCCTATCCTATCGCAGGATTTGAAATAAAAGGAGATCCTACTGTAATTAATCCTGAGGTGAGAATATTAGACAAATCTCAGGGTGCAGAAAAATGGGATTACCTTTTGGATCATTCTGAGCATCTATCATCACTTCGACAGCCTATTATTCAATTTAACAGTCAAGACACCGGAAGGTATTACATCTCTCAAATTGTGTATTCTGGTGTAGAAAATTGCAGTGGTACCTTAACCCATTGGGTATATGTAAGAGACGAGGTACTAGTCTCCATCCCCAATGCATTCACACCCAATGGCGACGGAGCTAACGAGGAGTTTAAACCCGTATACAATGGGTTAGAAGGCCGAGCTGTACACTTTAGCATATATAACCGTTGGGGAGAGGAAATATTCCGAACTCAAGATCCAGATCGAGGTTGGAACGGCACCTACCTTGGCGAATTGGTACCCATCGGCGCTTACACCTTTATGGTTCGTATAAAAGGTCACAAAGGAGAAGAAGACAGAACTTATTACGGTACAGTAACGGTTATTGAGTAAACATTTCATTCAAAGAATTCCCTACTCCATGTAATCTTCTTGTGAAAATCAGATTTATTCAAATGGATGGTTTCAATTCTGCATTGGAAAAAAATCGAGTTTACAAAACATTCTAAGTACTTGTTCAACGCCTAGGGTACAATTCAAACTTGTACCCGTGTTACTTGGTAGGTATGGGTATTTTAATCAAGAGTACTTTGTATAAGCTCAGAAATACGCTTAGCGGTCTTCCAACCTTTTAATTTCTTCTCCCGCATTATAGCTTCTGTCTTATTGGAATATTCTTCGTGATAAACTAATTCCCAAGGTTGATGTCGAGCGGTGTACCCTTTGTGAGGACGATTGTGTTTGGAAAGACGATTTTCTAGGCTATCTCCTGTGTATCCTATGTAATACTTTTTGGATTTGGAACTTTGAAGAATATAGACTTGGAACATACCTATAAGGTACAGAATTTGCTTTAAACAAGAACGCTCGGAAAACGAAAAAAGGGAAGCATTTGCTTCCCTTTTTTGCGGTCTGGACGAGACTCGAACTCGCGACCCCCTGCGTGACAGGCAGGTATTCTAACCAACTGAACTACCAGACCGTAGTTTCTATTTCAATAAGCCTTTCGTTCCTTGTGGCTCGTGACCCTCCCGTATGAACGGGACAGGATTCTAACCAACTGAACTACCAGACCGTAGTTTCTTAACTGTCGTTGTTGTTAAGAGTGGTGCAAAGGTAATAGAAAATATTACCCACACAAGAAAAAATTATCTACTCTGTAATATTTTTTTTCGCCTCGAAAGATAAGCCCTCATTAAGTTTTCGAAATCGTCCTGAATATCAACCACATAATAGTCAGTTCTTAAATTCAAGAGCTCGGTTTTAATTTTCAAATTCTGCTCCGAAATTTTCTCTCTATAGCTTTTTTGATACTGCTCAGGGTTTAATTTTATTTCTTCGCCCGTTTCAGCGTCTATTATTCTTGCCCATTGGGTATTTAATTCTAAATCGTGTTCGCTGCGCCTATCATTTACATGAAAAACTACCATATCATGGTTCTTGTGAGCTAAATGTCGAAATGCTTCCCACAATTCCTCCTTCCAGCCACCAACAAAGAAATCAGTGAAAATTACCACCAAAGATCTTGCAGGTAAGGTTTCAGCTTTTTGATGCAAAATATTCACCAAGTCTGTTCCCTGCTGCTTTTCCTTGGTTTTATTTAGTTCCGACTCCAGCTGACTAAATAGAAATTGTTTGTGAGCAGGGGTAGATTTCATTTCGCTATCGAAATAAAGCTCCCTATCAAACAGGTTTAAAGCAAAAGCATCGCGCTGTCGCTGAAGAAGCTCCATAAGAACTGCAGCGCCATAGATAGAATATTGAAATTTGCTTAGCTGCTTTTCACTTTTCTCGGGATAAAACATGGAAGGCGAAGCATCTATAATAAACGATGCCCTCAGGTTGGTTTCCTCCTCATACTCCTTAATAAAGAGCTTATCTGTTCGTCCATATAGTTTCCAATCTATATGGCGGGTAGATTCACCCCTATTGTAGTGCCTATGTTCTGCGAACTCAACGGAAAATCCTCGAAAAGGGGATTTATGTAAACCCGTCATAAAACCTTGCACTACCTCCTTTGCAAGCAATTCTAGGTTTTTAAATGACCCAACAAATTCCCTATCAATTTTTCCCATGGCCGAAAAATAAAAAATCCCCCAGGCTTTCGCATGGAGGATTTCACAAATATTGTTTGTATCAATTAGGCGATCTGAGCCTCTAACTTATCTGTAAGTGCAGCTTTTGGTACCGCTCCTACTGATTTGTCTACAACCTCACCGTTTTTGATATATAGGATGGTAGGAATAGAACGGATTCCGAATTTCGCTGAAATTCCAGGATTCTCATCCACGTTTACCTTACCAACTTTTGCTTTTCCTTCGTATTCCTTGGCAATCTCATCAACGATTGGTCCAACCATTTTACATGGCCCACACCACTCTGCCCAGAAATCAACTAATACGGGTTGATCTGAATTTAATACTTCTGCCTCGAAATTATTGTCTGTAAATTCTAATGCCATAATTTGAAATTTCTAGCCTCAAAATTAAGGATATTTCCTAAATCTATCGACAAGGTCCTTCCAACCCCCTGTTAATATATGTTACCCTATAAGCATTGAAGCCACTGACATTTAACTGGTTAAATTAGGAACATTTTTTCTTTTTTAAAGTTAGTCTTTAGTAAACAGGCGATATGAAATTGGGAATAGATTTACTAAAGCATCTTGAGGATATTAAAGGAGCTAACAACGCAATAAATGAGGCCAAAGCAATTCTTAATGCAGAGGTCTTATTGGCAGAACGCGAACAAAACCAATTCAAAACTGCTGAAGGGTTAGGTGAAATAGATGAGGGTTTACTTAACGAAAAGCGCTGTTACACCATTAACCAGATCAAAGAACTTGCATTACGCTACAGGCTGAGGTTTCTTCCCATTAAGTATTTTAAAAATATCGTCCCCACGGAAGCCTTCAACAAAATTAATCACTTAAAAAAGCTTACAGGAAATCAAGAAATAGAAAACTCCCTGTATATTCTTGCTCCAGAAGAAATGTTTAGGCTTTCCGACATCAATAGCGATCCAATTTTGTTTGCCGCCACCTCTTCGGGAAGGTATTACTATATACATAAATGGGGTGGTGAATTAAACCCCGTCAGAGCTCTTTATGGAAGAGTCCTGAGAAATGAAAGGTGGACCATTACCAGCATTCTATTGCTAGGAATTTTATTCGGCATGCTCCTTCCTGAATTTATTTTTAAAAATTCAGCGGTACAACTGGGAGCCTCGTCTCTGTTTTTATTTAAGAGCTTTTACGGAATCTTTGTTTGTAGCGCGGTGTTTAGTTATTGGTTTTTTCTCCGATGTTCTGGTTTAAATAACAGAATATGGAACTCCAAGCATTTTAATTTTTGAGACAGGTTTGAATTAAAATCTGACTCATATTAAACTTTGATTTTGTTCAGTTTTTTACGGGCATTTTAAGGTATGCCGTTCATTTGTAGTGTAATTAAACCCCACTGCATTGAAAAAGCTTATCTACATAGGTACCATAGGCGCCTTTCTCTTTACCGCTTGTAGTAAAGAAGTTAATGACAATACTCCATCGGGTACCGACCAAAGGTTGGCCGTTTTGTTGAGTGAACAATCTCCAAACAAGAGCAAGGACTATTTCATACTCCCTGATGACGGAGATTTGGCAAGTATCCCACAGGATCCAAAAAACCCACTCTCACACGCCAAGGTTGAATTAGGCAAATTTTTATTCCACGAAACAGCAATTGGAGTAAAACCCAAATTTGATGCCAGTCGACAAACCTTCAGTTGTGCCTCATGCCACCATGTTGCAGCAGGATTTCAAGCCGGAAGAAAACAGGGAATTGGTGATGGTGGAATAGGGTTTGGTTTAATCGGTGAGGCCAGAAGAAAAGACCCCAATTGCCCAGAAAACGACGTAGATGTGCAACCAATCAGATCACCTTCCGCCTTAAATAGCGCTTTTCAGGAATTGCAACTTTGGAATGGACAGTTTGGTGGAGTTGGCGAAAACCAAAACTATCGAAACCAATGGACTGCTGGTACCCCAAAGGAGGTAAACAATAAAGAACTGCACGGACTGGAAACCCAAGCTATTGCGGGATTAACGGTCCACCGTCTGGATGCTAATAATCAATTGTTCGAAACCACAGACTACAAAAACCTATTTATCCAAGCATACGGCAACCTAAATACCAGTGAGCTTTACAGTTTGGAAAATATGGGAAAAGCAATTGCGGCTTACGAACGCACTTTGCTAGCCAACCAGGCTCCTTTTCAACAGTGGTTGAGAGGTAATTTTTCAGCCATGACAGAACGCCAAAAGTCTGGTGCAATCTTATTTTTTGGTAAGGCAAATTGTTCATCATGTCATACCGGACCAGCCCTAAATAGCATGGAATTTTATGCCTTGGGAATGAATGACTTTAGAGATTCCGAAGTTTTAAAAACAGTAGACGAGGCGACAAAAAATGGGCGCGGCGGATTTACTGGAAACCCTAATGACAACTATAAATTCAAAGTACCTCAACTGTACAACTTAACTGAAAGCCCATTTTACGGTCATGGAGGTAGTTTTAGAAGCGTAGAAAGTGTAATTAGATATAAAAATAAAGGTATTAAGGAAAACCCTGGGGTTCCAGACAGCCAGTTAGCTGAAACGTTTAAACCTTTAGGTCTAACGGAGGAGGAAATAGTTGCACTTACCGATTTCATTGAAAACGGATTAAAGGATCCAAACCTAGAGCGATTGGTTCCCTCTACCCTGCCTTCTGGAAACTGTTTTCCCGTAGCTGACCCAGAATCTAGAAACGATTTAGGCTGTAATTTATAATTTGGAACGATAATTGCGTTGTAGCATAATAAACCATTTGTTATGAAAAAGATATTCGTTACCATGTTGCTATCGGCCAGTTTAGGAGCGATGGCACAATCACCAAATGTTGACTACGACATTGATAAAAGGGCTGAAAATTTCACCGAAAAAGTTGCCAAAGAGTTGGATCTGAATGCCACTCAAAAAGCTAGACTTCTTGAAATCCATACTGCTGAGTTAGAGGAAATGACTCGTGCAAAAAAGGCGCGTAGAGATGTTGTTGTACAGCATAGAGAAGAAATTAAGGACAAGCGCGAAGAGCTTAAGAATGACCAAGAAGCCCTTGAAGCAAGAAGAGCAGCACTAAAAGCCGAGAAAGAAGCTTATGCTCAAGAAAAACAAGCAATGGAGGAAAAGTACCGCAGTCAGGTTAAATCCATTCTAACCGAAGAGCAATTTGAACAATACCTTTTGCTAAAAGGACGCAAGCAGGGGAAGGCAGAGGCGATAAACAAAATGCATCGAAAAATGGAGCATCCCAGAAAATAAGATGGGTATTTAACCTCTTTCAACACTGATTTTAAAAGCCACTTAGTAACTTTACACCATGCAAGTAAGGTTGGATAAGTGGCTTTGGTGTGTTCGGGTGTTTAAAACCCGATCTCAGGCAACCGATGCACTAAGAGGTGGAAAAGTGAAAATCAATGGAGAAGTTGTAAAACCTTCTCGAGAGACAAAAATTGGGGACACAATCTCCTATCGTAGAGGAGTCATCCATAAAGAAATAGAGGTAAAAGCTCTATTAGACAAAAGAGTTGGTGCCAAACTGGTTGAAAATTATGTGATAGATCACACTCCAGAATCCGAATACATCAAAGCAAAAATGCAAAGAGATATTGTATTCGCCAGAAGAGATAGAGGTACAGGGCGCCCCACCAAAAAAGAACGTCGCGATCTAGAAAAATGGGGGGATTGGGATTAACCCAAAATTAACACTTAAGTAACCAATAGTCAGTATTAATTTGTTTCCCCGCTCACCCTTATAATTTCACCTCTGGGTTATTTTTGCATTTCACCAACCAAAATTACCCAGTATGAATAAAACGCTTACGCTGTTTTGCGCTCTATTTTTAGGCGCTGTTTCAACCCTATTTTCCCAAAACGACTGTTCTAATGGTAGATTCCAAGACCCAATTTTTAATGAGGTTTTGGTAACGCCTGGAATTTTATACGGAAATGCAGAAGTTACTTTCGACACCTTAAATTCGAACGGTACGAACCCTTACCCGTTGTATTTAGACGTTTATCAGCCAGCAGCCGATCTTGAAACAGAGGAAAGACCAGTAATTGTATTTGCATTCGGTGGAGCATTTGTATACGGAGCACGTGTTTCTCCAGACATTGTTGAATTGTGTAACCGCTATGCACAGCTTGGATATGTTTGTGTTTCTATAGACTACCGTTTATCTGATGAGCTTTTGGTTAATCCATCTCCAGAAAATGCTACCCGTGCTGTATTAAAAGGAACACACGACATGAAGGCGGCGGTAAGATTCTTATATCGTTCTGCAAAAGACCTTACTAATCCATTTAGAATAGACACCAACCAAATTTATGTTGGAGGGGTTTCTGCAGGAGGCTTTTGTGCATTACATACTGCCTACCTAAATGACGACGAAATTCCAGAGATCTTACGTCCGGAGTACGAAAGAAGTGGTGGATTAGAAGGAAGAAGTGGAAATCCAGGATACTCATCTAAAGTTGCCGGAGTTATTAATCTTTGTGGTGCCCTTGGCAAGAAAGAATGGTTAGAAGTGGGGGATGTTCCTGTTGTTTCAATGCATGGAGACCAAGATGAAACCGTTCCTTACGATGAGGATACAGTTAGAATCCTGGACATAAACTATCCCGTTGCTGGATCGGCAGCCATTCACCGTCGTGCGAATGAAATTGGGGTTATTAACGACTTCTATACATTTAAAGGTGCAGGCCATGTGCCTTTCGTAGGAGATGCGGCATACATGGATACGACATTTAACTTTACTAGTGCATTTATGTACGAAAGAGTTTGTGGATCCGTATCCTCTGGCATTTCCGAAAAATCTAAAGCTCGCAATTCACAGGTTTACCCTAACCCAAGCCATGATTTTATTTCCGTAGCAAATGCAATGGAGCTGGTAGATCTTAAAATTATTAGCCCCGAAGGAAGGGTGGTATATTACACAGAAAACAGCATCTTGATGAATAAAATTGATATATCAGCCTTAAAAAATGGGGTTTATATGCTGGTTACCAAAGAGAAGAATGGAACGGTAAATTCCGCCAGTTTTGTGAAAAAATAATGCCCTTATAAAAAAGGAAAAGAGGCTGCCTCCATTTGGAGAGTCAGCCTCTTTTTTTGTCCCCACTTACGTGAGTTTATGGGTATGCTGCGCCCTTATTATATCCAGCTATCTTTGGTTGCTACTACTAGGAATTTGCTCTTTTCCCAGAATTTTGCAGGATCCTTGATCTCTATCCATTGGATAGTATTTCCTTCGCTAACGATTTTGTACGATCCAGAAGGGTGATTGGTTACGATTTCTGCGTTCTTTTTATATACTGGAATACGTTTTAAGAATCTCAAATCGATTTCTGTAAATACTTCTTCGTTAACCTTTGGATTCAACTCTTTAGCAGCCGCTATCCCTAAAATTCCACCTTCTTTGTTAACGATATTTTTTTCCTTAAGCTCTTTATGATCACCTACTAAGTAGTATGCTCTATGAAGTTTTTGATCTTGCTCGGCAATCAAGTTTTCTTTTGCTATCAAGGTAGAATCTTGATTGTTTACCGTACGCTCTAAGGTGTTATTTAACTCCTTAGTTTTCTCAAGATTATCAGCTAATTCAGCATTTAGAGCCTCCAATTTTGTCATTTCTTCTTTATAGGTTTCCAAACGCGTTTTAAGCTTTCCATTTTCTGCTTTGTATGCAGACAATCTGCTATCCTTGTGCTCTACCTTCTTGTTAAGATCCTCAATAATCTGATTGTTCTTTGCAATCAAATCCTCGATTGCCTGAATTTCAGCTGAAATTCTTGCTTTTGGATCTTCAACACCCTCCAGGTTCATATTTTCTCTAATGTTCCCTTCGTGCATAGAAATACTGGCAAGGTTTTGTTCTATTTCGCGGTAAGATTCCATCTGCTCGGCAGACTGTAATCCATACTGCTCTTCGTAAGCAGCTAATTGTTGTTTCAATTCAGTTTTCTCGCTCGATTGTACCAGAGCAAAAGCTCCTAATCCAACCGCGCATACGGCTAATACTCCAATTGCTATATTTTTCATGGTATTCGATTTTTCTTGGTTATTGGTTTTGTTATTCTCTGTGGTTTTCATGGTTTTTGTTTTTGATGGTTTTAAATTCTACTACTTAAGTTGGGCGTTTAATTGATCTTGTTCTGTAAGCTTCCAAAGTCTATCCAACCTTGGTGCTAATACTATCTCAGTTCTTCTATTAGCTTGTCTACCCTCTGCGGTTTCGTTCGATGCGATAGGCATATATTCTCCCCTTCCGCAAGAAATAACTCGCTGTGGGTCTACACCCTCTTCTACAAATAGTCGGGTTACTGCATTTGCTCTAGCTACACTTAAGGCCCAGTTATCCTGGAAACGGGCAGTTTTAATTGGCACATCGTCGGTATGACCTTCTACCATAATTTCCAAATCACTGTTTTTCAATACTGCAGCCAACATGGTTACAGCTTCCTCTCCCCTGTTGTTTACGCTAGCCGATCCAGATGGGAAAAGCAATTGCTCGCTAAGTGAGACATAAAGCTTCCCGTTTCTAACATCGATTTTTAACTCATCGGGAGTAAAGCATTTTAGTGCAGAACAAACTTCTTGATGCAATGCTGCAACGGCTTGCTTTTGTTCTCTTACCAGGGCTTCCATTTGCTCTAGTCTGGCCTCTCTATCCAACAACTCCTGCTGCTTTTCAATAGCAACTTCTTCTATTTTCTGTTGCTGCTTGGATACGGCTGTTAGCTGCTGTTCAGTAGTTTCTAGTTCTGATCTTAACTCCTGGTTTGTATCTCTTACCTTTAGATATTCTGCCTCCAGGTTGTCGTAGTTTCTTCGACTTACGCATCCAATAGCCATGGGAGCTATTAGTGCCACCGCTGCTAGTTTGATGATATTTTTTTGCGTAATCATGGTTATTGTTTTTAGGTTTTTGTTTGCTTTTTTGGGTTACGACATCCGATCATAAAACCTTACCATATGCTTAATCGACGCCTCGAAGTTGGTAAACAACATCTGACCTTCTTCTATCTCTAACTCTCTCCTCATTAAAGAATTTGGAAATCGTTTGGAGATGGCATCTTTAAGTTTTTGGAATCCGGTTTTCATGATTTTTCTGTTTGGTATGTGATATATACAATCTCGTGCCAAACCACACTACCCAACTTAAATCACTGAATAACAGTTACTTATAAAAACTAAGAAAAAGATATTTCCTTTCCGTTTTGAAAAGCTTTTTCATTTTGAAAATTGGGATGAGTTCAGGGCAAGAAGCTTAAAGCCAAAAGCTGGATGGGGAAATCTCGAAGTATTTAATAGCTGGTAGTATCTGGCAGCTAGTAGGTCGTAGCTGGTAGATTGTAAATGGTAGCTGAGGCGAGAACCCGGATGCCACTGCCCATAAGTAAAAAAAAAACGACCCAAGAAGCGGGTCGTTAATCTATAAAATGGAATCAAAAGATTGCCAAGAATCGAATTTAAAAAAGCTTAAGCCACCTTTTCTTCTGCTTCTTTTAGCAGGCGATAAACCGTTGTTTGGCCAATACTCAACACCTCGGCTACCTTTTTGGTATTGTCGTCGTATTTTTTCATGTAATGCTGCACAATCTCAATTTCGTATTGGCGCATCGATTTTTCTTTTTGCAATTGGGTTTGCAGTAAATCGGCATTCTGAAGGCTTATATCTTCTGCCTCAATTTCCTCCCCATTACTTAAAACCAATGCCAATTCCATTACCGCCTTTAATTCTCTAATATTTCCTGGCCATTGGTAGGACTTTAATTTTTTCTTTGCCTCCCTAGCAAGTGGTTTTGCAGGTAGGCCGTTTTGCTTAGACGCCTTTAAAACAAAAAACTCGCTGAGTAGGATAATGTCCTCACCGCGATCCCTAAGTGGCGGTAAATTGATTTGAATCCCGAATAATCTGAAAAATAGATCTTCCCTAAATCTTTTTTCCTGTACCTCCTTTTGCAAATCCTTGTGAGTGGCGGTAATAATTCGACAATCGAAGGATATCTCCTTATTTGATCCCAATCTAGTTAGTTTCCTTTCTTGTAAAACTCTTAGAAGTTTAGACTGAAGGTGCAGCGGAAGCTCGGCAACCTCATCCAAAAATAAGGTACCACCATTTGCCTCCTCAAATTTTCCCGGTTTGGCTTTATCTGCTCCGGTAAAGGCCCCCTTTTCATAACCAAACAACTCACTTTCCAATAGATTCTCTGGAATTGCGGCCATGTTTACAGCTATCATCGGTTTATCTGCAACCTTAGAATGTTGGTGGATATATTGTGCTATAACTTCTTTACCCGTTCCAGTTTCTCCAGAAATTGTTACCGTAATATTACTTTGAGCAGCCTTTTCCACCAGTTTTTTAATAGGTTTTAAGGCATCGCTTTCACCCACAAAATTATGCTCCTTTTTAGTGGAGAGTTCCTGCTCCAAATCCTTTATCCTGTTTTGCAGGCTTAACTGCTTTTCAAGCCGATTTAAATTCAAAAGCAGACGATCTTTAAGGTTATCGTCCTTAACAATATAGTCGTAGGCGCCATTGTGGAGTAATTCCATAGCAGTTGCTATATCCTGCTGTTCAGAAATTATTATTACTTCCGTTTCTGGATACTGCCCCTTAACCTTTTCCAGCACCTCGGCACCTTTTGCGTCGGGCAAACGATAATCTAGGGTAATAATATCTGGTGTTTCTTCCTTTAGCTGACTATATAATTCCTGAGCACTTCCAAAGCGATGTGCTTCGCAATTGGGATTTAAAGAAATGCTGTGATTAATCAGCCTTCCAAACCAATCATCATCCTCAACTACAAACACTTTAATCTTCCTGCTCATTCTTTTCAGTTTCTTTATCTAATTCAATATCAATAAGATCTATCCCCCTCGCAATGGCAATTTTTGCTGCGGCCAATTTAGCTGAGATTACTTTTTTCTCACATCCAGCCGTAAACCCTTCGGTTTCCAAACCATCTAGAATTTCATACAAAGCATCCAAACCAAGGTGCTTACAACTAGGTTTAAATCTATGAGCCACCTCTGCCACTCTATTATAATCCTCGCTTTCAAACCCTTGCAGCATTTGTTGGAGCGAATTTTCGGCATTTTTTTTAAACTCTTCCAACATATTTATAACAAAGGTATGGTCTCCTCCAGAAGCACGGTATAACCCCTCTATATTTATACCTTCCTGCTCGGTTGTGGTAACCTCCGACTTAATGGCTGAGAATCCCAAAAATCCAAGTAATTCTGTTTCCTTAAATGGTTTTTTAACCACAAAAACATTAGGGTCTCCATCCACAAATCCTGTGTCATCATCAATTTCAGCCGCAGACAATAACACTGCTGGAACATGCCGGTAATGGTCGTAATCTGCCTTCAGTTCTTTTAAAACTTCCAGTCCAGTTTTGCCAGGCATCCGCTGATCTATAACCAGTGCATCGAACTTACTCTGTGCCGCCAATGCTATGGTTTCACTACCATTTGTTGCCGACTCATGAACGATGTTGTGCTTATCCAGAATGGCGCTTAATAATTTAATGTTGTACTCCTCATCATCGGCTATGAGCACCCTTAAATTTTTACCTTCTACAAAAACTTTCTTGGGAGGGGCTGAAATATTTTGATCTTCGGGTTTTAAAGCCTTTAATGTCATGGTAATGGTGGTACCCCACCCCACCTGACTTTCCAGCTTAATTTTACCCTCCATCAACTCCACCAATCTTTTGGTAATAGCCAAGCCTAAACCGGTTCCCTTAACCGACTTCCCGGTGGTGGTAACTTGCTCAAATTCGTTAAATATTTTCCCCTGCTCCTCTTTAGAGATTCCTATTCCCGTATCTATTACCGCAAAAGACAGTACGTAGTGCTGATCGATTTCTTCCTTCAGTCCAACCTTTAGGGTTACCGAGCCTTCATCTGTGAATTTTATTGCATTTCCCAATAAGTTTAAAAGACACTGTCTAATTCTAAACAAATCAGCCTTTACCAGGTCTGGTGTGTTTGGTTGGATAATTAAGGTCGACTCTAGTCCGGCCTCATTTGCCAGCGAAGAAACCATTAAGTGAATGCGCTCCAATTCTTGATGCAACGAAAAGGTACTGTGCTTAATTCTTATGGTATTAGAACTTAACTTGGTATAATCCAAAACTTCATTCACCACATCCAACAGGTGACCAGCGGCATTTTTAACAATGCCGAGTTGCTCAGTATCCTTACTCCCCGCACTACTACGCTCCATAATTTGGTCGGTAAAACCTAAAATGGCATTTAAGGGTGTACGCAATTCATGACTCATGTTGGCCAAGAAGCGAGATTTGGTTTTCGCTAATTCTTCGGCTTCTGCTTTGGCACTTCTAAGAGCTAGCAAATAAGCTTTATTTCGCTCTATATTTTTAATTACTACGTAGGCAGTTAAGCTGATTAGGAGAATTAGAAACAGAAGAATAACACCGATCCACTTGTTGGTGCTTTCAATCTCCGCCTCAGCAAAGGCAGTTTCGTTCGAAATGGCTGTT
Organism: Luteibaculum oceani; assembly: GCF_007995015.1. Lineage (NCBI taxonomy): Bacteria > Pseudomonadati > Bacteroidota > Flavobacteriia > Flavobacteriales > Luteibaculaceae > Luteibaculum > Luteibaculum oceani. The sequence goes on along the minus strand of NZ_VORB01000006.1, from coordinate 113,592 downwards.
TTTTCTATTTCCTCAATCTTATTTCTTATCCGTAGGATATTCGCTTTTAGCCTTTTTTCCTGTTCATGAAGAAATAAAAACTGCTCTTTTACTTTGCTAAATCTCAACTCCTCTGCCCTGCCAATGGAAGCAATTTGAGACTTAATAGAATCTAACATTTCCTGTGAGCGAGTATTAGCCTGAGGCTTAGGCTCCGAAGTATTCTCCTTTGAGCTTAATTGTTCCTGCTTGCTTTCCTTTTTCTCTGGTTTTACCTCGGTATCAACTTCTGCTGTGGATTCATCTTCTTTCCCTAATAGCCAGTTAATAAATCCTCGCCTTTCTCTTTTTTCCTCAACCGCTTTTTCCTTTGGCGTCATAGCCGTATCCACAGAAGTTTCCAAATCTGGGGTGGCATCGCTATTTCCTTGTTCTTGCTCTACAGTAACTTTAGCTTTTATGGTTTCTAAATTGCTTGCTTGCTGTTCCAACTTAGATTTTAAGCTATTAAGAGCCGTTTCCACCCTGTCATCTTCTGGCGACAGATACCTTTTTTCGTAGATATCCATTAGTTTTCTTACGTCTTCATCCAGCCGATACAAATAGAAATTAAGAAGTGAATCTGAAGAAGGTTTATTGAGGATCTCGTTTAAATCGTAACGCAGATTATTTTGCTCCCGGTAGTAGCTTTCAACAAATTCTTCTTCCCCCGACAGGTAGAAATTTTGAAGCATCGATTCCACCTCAATAAGACCTGTGTTTATCTCTTCAAGCTTAAGTAAGTAGAAATTAGGTTGGATTTTGTCTTTTACCCGGTCAAGTACATTGGTGTATCTGCGATAAACATAGGATCCTGTAAAAATGAGCGAAGCCAGCATTACGAATAATGCTGCAAGGAGCCATATTTTTAAATTAGATCGGTCTGAAGGATACATAGGGGTTGTAAGATAATAAAATGAACTTGGAAGTTTTCCCAAAGAAATAAAACATGAAAACGACTTTTTCCACTAATAATTACGTGGTTGAGAAATAACGAAGAAGCCATTTGGAATAGCTACTTTTGCCGCCTAATTCAACAATATGGAAGCAACTATCTGGTCGTCAGCCGTTTTACTTTTCTTTTTGATGGATCCTTTAGGAAATATCCCCGTATTAATTTCAGTTTTAAAGGGAATAGACCCTAAGCGGCAGCGAAAAATTATCATTCGCGAGCTACTTATGGCCTTTGTTATCCTTAATATCTTCCTATTTGCTGGTAAACCGCTACTAGATTTCTTACAGCTAGATCAGGAATCGGTTAAAATATCGGGAGGAATTATTCTTTTGATTATTGGATTGAGAATGATATTCCCAAAACAGGATGGAGTTATGGGCTACACACCAGATGGTGAACCCTTTTTGGTTCCAATTGCCATTCCGCTTATTGCAGGACCATCGGTTTTGGCCATGTTAATTATTATGACGCAAAACGCCCCGGGGAAAATGTTTGATTGGTTCCTATCACTAAGTATTTCATGGATAGGGACCTCCATCATATTACTAACGGCTCCGGTCTTCTTAAAAATTTTGAAGAAGCGCGGATTGATTGCCTTAGAGCGATTAATGGGAATGATATTAGTAATGATGGCAGTACAAATGCTTAAAGAGGGAATTAAATTTTTAATGGGCTAGCGAAGTTGGAGACCAGCTCCAAGCCGTTTAAGTAAAATAAAAAGCCCGATTTGGAAGGACCAAATCGGGCTTTTTTATGAGTTATTGAAGATTACTTCTTCTCGTCGTTTACTTCTTCGAAATCTACATCAGAAACCTCTTCGTCTGCATTTTCGTTTGCTCCAGCTCCAGCGTCTGCTCCAGGCTGTGCGCCACCTTGAGCTTGTTGCTGCGCCTGATACATTTCTTGAGAAGCCGCTTGGAATACTTCATTCAGCTTGTTAGTAGCCGCTTCAATTCCAGCAATATCTTCTTTGTTTTCGTATGCTTTCTTAAGATCTGCTAAAGCATCCTCGATAGGCTTTTTCTTATCTTCTGGAAGTTTATCTCCAAACTCTTTAAGCTGTTTCTCCGTTTGGAAAATTAAGCTATCTGCTTGGTTTAACTTCTCGATATTTTCTTTAGCCTTCTTATCGGTTTCAGCGTTCGCCTCAGCTTCGCGCTTCATTTTCTCGATTTCATCTTGAGACAATCCTGAAGAAGCCTCAATTCTGATGCTTTGCTCTTTACCAGTGGCTTTATCCTTGGCTCCTACGTGAAGAATACCGTTCGCGTCGATATCAAAAGTTACTTCGATTTGAGGTACACCTCTTGGCGCTGGTGGAATTCCATCTAAGTGGAAACGACCGATAGTTCTGTTATCTTTCGCCATTGGACGCTCACCTTGCAACACATGAATTTCAACCGAAGGTTGATTATCAGATGCTGTAGAGAAAGTTTCCGACTTTTTAGTAGGGATGGTTGTGTTTGCCTCGATAAGCTTGGTCATTACACCTCCCATGGTTTCGATACCAAGTGAAAGTGGAGTAACATCTAGAAGAAGTACATCCTTAACCTCACCAGTTAATACTCCACCCTGTATAGCAGCTCCTAAAGCAACAACCTCATCTGGGTTAACCCCTTTAGATGGCTCTTTTCCGAAGAAAGATTTTACAGCTTCTTGGATCGCTGGAATACGAGTAGATCCTCCTACTAAAATTACCTCATCGATATCTGAAACGTTAAGATCTGCATTCTTAAGTGCAGTTCTACAAGGCTCGATAGTTCTTTTGATTAGCTCATCAGCTAATTGCTCGAACTTAGCTCTTGAAAGCGATTTTACTAAGTGTTTTGGGATACCATCAACCGGCATAATGTATGGCAGGTTGATTTCGGTAGAAGTGGTGCTAGAAAGCTCAATTTTAGCTTTTTCAGCAGCCTCTTTCAAACGCTGAAGTGCCATTGGGTCTTTTGAAAGATCCAATCCTCCATTTTCGTTTTTAAATTCTTCTACTAACCAGTCGATTATTACTTGGTCGAAATCGTCTCCACCAAGGTGTACATCACCATCGGTAGATTTTACTTCGAATACTCCGTCTCCTAATTCAAGGATAGAAACGTCGTGCGTACCACCACCACAGTCGAATACTACAATTTTAGCATCTTCTGTCTTTTTATCTAAACCATAAGCTAGTGATGCAGCTGTAGGTTCGTTAATGATACGTCTTACTTTTAATCCAGCAATTTCACCTGCCTCCTTAGTAGCCTGACGCTCACTATCGTTAAAGTAAGCTGGTACTGTAATAACAGCCTCAGTTACTTCTTGCCCAAGATAATCCTCAGCAGTCTTCTTCATTTTTTGAAGAATCATTGCAGAGATTTCTTGAGGCGTGTACATTCTGTCGTCGATTTTTACTCTTGGAGTATTGTTATCTCCTTTTTCAACAGAATAGGGCACTCTTGCTACCTCTTTACTACACTCATCAAAGGATTTACCCATAAATCTTTTGATAGAGTAGATGGTTTTATTTGGATTGGTAATTGCCTGACGCTTTGCCGGATCTCCAATTTTTCTTTCACCACCGTCTACAAAAGCAACGATAGATGGAGTGGTTCTTTTCCCTTCACTGTTGCTAATTACAACAGGCTCGTTCCCTTCCATTACCGCTACACAGGAGTTGGTGGTACCTAAGTCTATACCTATTACTTTGCTCATAACGATTGAATAATTTCTTTTTCGCGATTACTAATGCTGCGAAATCTTAGTCAATCATTATGCCATAAAGGTGTAAAATGAAGAATTGTCAAAATATCCCGACCTGAAATTAGTCGGTCTGACAGATTGTCAAAAATGCTTACGATTAGTCACAAGCGGCACTTGGATTGTCAGACAGTATGCTCTGTCTGTCAGTACAGAACTTCAATCCTGCTGTTTGCTCGCTAAAAATAATGGCCTTAACACTAAAATTGGAGAAATCTCGTGTTGCCTCTATGGTAGAAGCTCCTTCGAATATACCCAATCCAGTTTCTCCGTTATCTATATATACGTTGGTGTAGTTCAGGTTACTCTGACTTACTCCTCCCGTTCCACTGGTGGCTTGTTGGTATATAAACAACTCCTCTGCAACAGAGGTTAAAATTACAGTTCCGTTTCCAACCAAACGACTCTTTACGTTTGGATCTGGTTTTATCAATGCTGCCAATCGGCTTAAAAAACTAAGACCGTTTAAACGATATCTAATTTTATCGCCTCCGGATATATTTTGGGAAGGAAATTCACTCAAGTCCATTACCAATTCTTTTTCCTCGCTGGAACCATCCTGATAAAATTCGGTATACCTAAATACAAAACTCAACAGGTATAGTTTCCCCTTTGATGCTGTATTATAATCGAAAATAAGGTTGCCATAAAAGGGTTGATTTCCAGTGGTTATGTCATTATTAACCACCGAAAAAGTTGCAACGTTAACAAAACTTGGTTTAGATGGAATGGTTGCTTGGGCCATAACCTCGTTTCCAGCATGATCGAAAGACAGCCTGTATTCTGAATATTTATCTAACTCAGGGATTTGAAACTCGTAAGCAAAATTAGGCTCAGTAAAAAAATCACCTTCCTTTTTTGGAGCCAACTCCACCATATTCCCAGTGTAAGTAGCTCTCACCGAGCTCCCCGAAAGAGCTTCGAGTTTTACATTGGTTATTTGCGTATAACTACTATCAGGAATTTTGGCGTACTCTAGGTTATTTCCTTCTCCTCTGAAAGTACGAGTTATTCTAACGTAGTGCACACTATCCTTGCTGTTTAAAACCCCATAAACCACAGGTAAGTTGGGGTCGTCTGAGAATACATCGATTTCATCATCGCAGGCAAGAAAAATGAATGAAAGACAGAAAAATAAAAGTGCTCTTGTTTTCATAGGAGCTGCAAAGAAACAGCAATTATTGGAATTGGCTTGCAAGAAAATCTTAAAGCCTCACCCTACAAAATACTTGTGATTTTACTTATTTGAGCCCCTTTTATTGGGCAATTCAAAGTTTTTTGCCCGATTTAAAAAGTACTTTTACATTGCACACCCAAGCAAATAAGCTATGTCGGTACATAAAAACGTAAAAAGAATAACCACCCACGTATTACAGGAAATGAAGTTAAAAGGCGAAAAAATCGCCATGTTAACTGCTTACGATTACTCCATGGCGAAGATTATTGATGGTGCCGGAGTGGATGTAATTCTAGTTGGAGACTCTGCCAGTAATGTTATGGCAGGACACGAAACAACGCTTCCTATTACACTAGACCAAATGATATACCATGCCGCCTCTGTAGTTCGAGGTGTGAGTAAAGCACTGGTAGTAGTCGATCTTCCATTTGGGTCCTACCAAGGAAACTCAAAAGAAGCCCTTAATTCTTCTATCCGAATAATGAAGGAATCGGGCGCTCATACCGTTAAGCTAGAGGGTGGTAAAGAAATTTTAGAGTCCATTCACAGAATACTGTCTGCCGGAATTCCAGTAATGGGACACTTGGGACTAACTCCACAGTCTATATACAAATTTGGTACCTACACAGTAAGGGCTAAAGAAGAGGAGGAAGCAGAACGACTTATTGAGGATGCAAAAGCCTTGGAAGAAGTTGGATGCTACGCTATTGTACTTGAAAAAATTCCTGCCAAACTAGCCAAAAAGGTGGCGGAGACCGTAAAAATTCCTGTGATTGGAATTGGAGCCGGATCTGGAGTTGATGGACAAGTTTTAGTCTCTCATGATTTACTTGGAATTACCCAAGAGTTTAATCCCCGTTTTTTAAGACGCTACCATAACCTGGCCGATGAAATGCATGGCGCTATTTCTACTTATGTGGAAGATGTGCGATCTAAAGATTTTCCAAACGACAGGGAACAGTATTAAGACTAAATGGAGGTTTTATACGAAGACAACCACATCATTGCCATTAACAAAAAGGCAGGAGATTTGGTGCAGGGAGATAAAACGGGCGACACCCCACTTCCAGAGCGGGTAAAACAATACCTAAAGGATAAATACAACAAACCTGGCGAAGTTTTCTTGGGAGTAACCCACCGATTAGACCGCCCTACAACAGGTGTGGTTTTATTTGCACGCACCAGTAAAGCCTTAAGCAGGCTTAACGAAATGTTTAAAAAGCACGCTTACGAGAAAGTTTATTGGGCCGTGGTTGAGGGAAAGCTGCACCCCGAAGAGAACAAGCTCCAAGACTATTTAGTGAAGGACGAAAAAAGAAATAAATCGAGGGTTTGCGCAGCCGGAACTAAAGGGGCTAAAGAAGCAAAATTGAGTTATAAGCTCATCCAACATTTAGACAATTACAGTTGTGCAGAAGTGCTTTTAGAAACAGGCAGACATCATCAAATCCGATGTCAATTAAGTGCAAAAGGGTTTAGCATAAAAGGGGATGTTAAATACGGTGCGAGGCGAGCCAATAAGGATGGCTCCATTCATTTACATGCGAGATCTATAAAATTTATCCACCCTGTAAAAAAGGAAGAAATTACTATAATAGCCCCTCCACCAAGAGATGCAATTTGGGATAAGGTTATTCAGAAAACTAATTAATTTTAGAAAAACATCTAATCATGAAATCTGCTAACCAATGGTTTTCGGAATATGGAGAAAGCCACCAAAATGCCACCAACAAACTGATTCATTGGATTTGCGTTCCCAGCATATTCTTTAGTATAGTAGGATTACTGGCAGCAATTCCGCATAGCTTTTTAGACCAACTGGTATCTTCTCCTCTACAACCTTACATGCATTGGGGTACTGTGTTGATAATTATTGGGTCTATTTTTTATCTATTAATGTCCATCCCTTTGTTTATTGGAATGTTAGGCTTTTCAGCCTTGGTATTATGGTTGTGTGCCATTTTGGAAAGCAGCGGATTACCAATAGGTCTTACCAGTTTTATAATATTTGTTGTAGCATGGATTGGTCAATTTATTGGACATAAAATTGAGGGAAAAAAACCGTCCTTTTTTAAGGATGTTCAATTCTTACTAATTGGACCAGCGTGGTTGATGCACTTTATCTACAAGAAAATTGGCATACCCTATTAATAGGGATCTACATCTAGTATAACTCGAACAGACTTAAAAGCCTTAATCAGTTTCAATTCCTCGGATTTAGATTGAATTAAGGCTTTTGCTTTTACCAAATCTACCTTTCCATCAAGCTTAACCAAAATTTCCATACGGTATTTGTTCCTTACCCTTGCAATAGGTGGATATTCCGGTCCTAGAACTCGAGCACCTAAGAATACCCGCAATTGTTTCGCTAATTCTTTAGCCGCACCCTCCACCGTATGTTTATCTATGTGGCTAGCCGTTATATTTACAATTCTGCAATACGGAGGATACAAAAACTCCCTTCTATCCTGGGTTTCCTTTTGATAAACCAAATCTTGGTTACCGTTAACTATTGCTTGCAATAACCAATGTTCGGTATTGTAAGTTTGGATCAATACTTTTCCCGGCTTTTCTCTCCTACCCGCACGTCCTGCAACCTGCATCATAAGCTGGTAAGACCTCTCATTAGATCTAAAATCTGGAAAGCTCAACATCTGATCAGCACTCAAAATTCCGACTAATCCCACTCGATCAAAATCAAGCCCTTTGGTTACCATTTGGGTACCCACCAGAACATTGATCTTATTGGTTTCGAAATCGTGAATGATTTGTTGGTAAGCGTTTTTCCCTCGAGTGCTATCATAGTCCATCCTTCCAACCCTAGCATCCTTTAGTAGCATAGATAAATCTTCCTCAATTTTTTCGGTACCAAATCCTATCATTTTTAGACTTGGAGAACCGCAGGCTAAACATTTGGGTGGAGGATTTAGAAGGTAACCACAATAGTGGCAGCGTAAATTATGCTTGTATTTATGGTAGGTTAGCGTAATATCGCAGTTTTTACATTCCGGACACCAACCGCAGGTTGTGCAGAGCCACCTTGGAGAAAAACCTCGTCGATTCTGAAAAAGAATTACCTGTTCGCCGCCATTAATTGTATCTGAAATGGCATCGAGCAGGCGATCGCTAAACTCTCCTTGAATTTGCTGATCTCTTGTTGCCTTTTTCAAATCTACTAATTCTATGTTGGGCAGCACGGCTTTGCCAAAGCGCTCCAAAAGTGGAACGTAATGGAACTTACTTTTTTTGGCATTAAAATAAGATTCAATGGCAGGTGTGGCAGAACCCAATAACACCTTTGCATTATGCATTTTAGCCAGCATAATTGCCGAATCTCTAGCTTGATATCGCGGTGCTGGGTTTTGCTGCTTATAGCTTCCATCGTGCTCCTCATCAACAATAACTAAGCCCAGATTAGAAAAGGGCATAAGCATAGCTGAGCGGGCTCCAACTACTAACTTTACCTCTGTTCCATCTAAAAGTTTATACCAAATTTCAGCCCTTTCATTATTGGAAAACTTAGAGTGATACACCCTAAGTTGTTTTCCAAAATAGGCCTCTAAACGACCAGTTAACTGCCCCGTTAAGGCTATCTCTGGCACAAGGTAAAGTACCTGCTTCCCTTTTTTTAGGGTTTCTTCAATAAGTCGAATGTAAATTTCGGTTTTCCCAGAACCCGTTACCCCGTGTAATAAGGTTACTTTGTCCTGCTCGAAACCTTCTTTAATAGATTCCAACGCCCCATTTTGGGCGACGCTTAGGTTTAAAACTTTGCCATCGGCCTCATTTCCCTTAACCCGATCTACAGGGATGTATTCAATGTTCAATATCCCGCGTTTTTGCAGACTACTAATAGCAGCATTAAGAGAGTCGTCGGCGGAAATAATGGTCGACTTGGGGATTTTAGCCTGATGATTTCCACCCAGCAATTGGAGCACTTTCATTAAGGCATCTTGCTGTTTGGGAGCCCTTTTTAATAAATCAAAGGCCTCATTTAGCTGGGCATCACTTTTAAAATTTTCAGCAAGCGAAACAAAAGGTTTGGTTAACACTTTGTAGCGATCATGTACCTCCTCCTCTATCCCCACTACTTGTTTCTCCAACATTGATTTAACTAGTGGGTAAACAGATTTGCGTTGCAGCAAATCGGCAATATCGGCCAATGCCATTCTGTTATTTTCAATTAAGGCATCGAAAACCACACGTTCAGCATCGGTTAGTTTATCGTACACCCCTATACCTGCATCTATTGGTACCACAATGGTTTCGCTTGCCAAACGCAGGCTAGCTGGTAAAGATGCCAATAACAACTCCCCCGCATAACACAGATAATAATCGCAAATCCAATCCCAGAATTTCAATTGTAAATCTGTAACCACAGGATATTCATCAATTACAGCTTCAATGTATTTAGCTTGGTAGGCTTCGGGGGGATTTCCGTGGATTTTTCCAATGAGACCAGAGTAAATTTTAGATGCCCCAAAATTCACCAGCACCCGTTTACCTATCGCAACTTCATCATTACATTCGAATGGTACGCGGTAGGTATATAGTTTGGGGAGCGCAAGCGGAAGAATTACATCTACAAACCTGGTTTCTCGCATAGGGCTGGAAAGCTCATATTTTTTTGGCACAAAAACACATTTTAAGACGCTATTTTTTACACAGCCAAAACATAATTTTACTTTTGTCGGCGAATGGAAGTGGCAATGGAAGTATCGAAAAATTGGTTTGTTGAATGGTTCAACAGTCCATTTTATCATATCCTTTATAAGGATAGGAATAAAGATGAAGCGGGAAAGTTCATAGAAAACCTGATGGATTTCCTAAAGCTGGGGGAAGATGCAGAAATTGTTGATCTGGCTTGTGGTAAGGGCCGACACTCCGTAAAAATGAACCAACTCGGTTACCGAGTTTTGGGACTTGACCTTTCAGAGGAGAACATTGCGGAAGCCAAGAAAATGGAGAACGAAAAATTAAAATTCGATGTCCATGATATGCGATTGGTGTACCCGGATGTTGAGGCAGACTTGGTAACCAATTTCTTCACCAGTTTCGGCTACTTCTCCAACACAGCAGACAACCTCAAAACCCTTAATGCAGTTAGAAAAAACCTTAAGTATAAAGGGATATTGGTTATTGACTTCTTAAACGCTACCAAAGTGATTAAAAACTTGGTGGACGAAGAAGTGAAGGAAATTGATGGGATTACTTTTCACATCAACAGAACCGTGGAGCAAGGTTATATTATTAAAACCATAAGCTTCGAACACATGAATAAACCCTACACCTTCCACGAAAAGGTTCAGGCTTTAGAACTGGTGGATTTCGAATTTTTATTGAGTAATGCGGGGTTTGATTTAAGAAATACCTTCGGTAATTACGACCTTAAACCCTTCCGTAAGGATAGCTCCGAAAGACTTATTTTGGTAGCCCAAAAAAGATAGCCTTGCCAACAGCACAAATAGTTGTACTCCTTTTAGTTACGGTAATTCCAGGAATTATCATTCTAAACGGTTCCCTTAAGTCTCAAGGATGGATTAAACCCTTGCTTTCGCTTTCGGGTTCATTTTTATTGGCTTTATCCTTTTGTCACCTGTTACCAGAAGCCTATCACCACGAAGGAGCCACTGTGGGTGTCTTTGTGCTTTTAGGATTTTTTGCTCAGGTAATTTTAGAAAGTGTAACCAAAGGAGTTGAGCATGGACATTACCACAGTCACGGGCACTTTAGCAAGTACTTTCCACTATTGGTTATAGGTGGATTATCATTACACTCTATGCTAGAAGCCATGCCCATTGGTGGCCATAACCATGTAGGCTCGGGAAATACCTATTTAACTGGAATTGCACTTCATAAATTCCCCATTGCTTTAACCCTTGCATCCATCCTAAAGACCACACCTCTTAAAAATTATAGCAGATGGATTTGGTTTGGACTTTTCTGCCTTTCTGCCCCCATTGTTATAGTTGCACTGCATTTTTTCCCAGAGCAAATAATAAGCGAACGCTTTAGCAACCTTAGTTCGGCATTTGCAGTGGGTATTTTTCTTCATGTAAGTACCACCATACTATTCGAGGTGGAGGATGGGCACCGGTTAAAAGCTTCGAAATTCGCAGCAATAATATCAGGTTTGCTTATCTACTACTTCCTAGTATAGTTATCCTCTATATTCTTATCAGAAATTACAATTTGAAATGGGCTTAAAATCTCATTTCAAAGCGTACTTTTGTACCAGAAAATTAGTTTAAACATAAACCGAATAACATGGCAGTTCTAGTAGGACAAGAAGCACCAAAATTCACTGCATCTGCAGTAATAAACGGAGAAGAGATCGTAGATAACTTCTCATTAGATCAGTACAAGGGGAAGAAGTACGTAGTATTATTCTTCTATCCAAAGGATTTCACTTTTGTATGCCCAACCGAGTTACACGCTTTCCAAGCTAAACTTGCTGAGTTCGAATCTCGTGACACTGCTGTTGTTGCAGTTTCAACAGATACAGAGCAAAGCCACTGGGGATGGTTACAAGTACCGAAAGACAAAGGTGGAATAGAAGGTATTACTTACCCACTAGTTGCGGATACTAACAAAACCATTTCTACCAACTACGATGTTTTAGCAGGAGAATGGGATTACAACGAAGACGGTGAGATGATTGCTCACGGAGAAATGATCGCATACCGTGGTTTATTCCTTATCGACAAAGAAGGTGTTGTTCGTCACCAAGTTGTTAATGACCTTCCACTTGGAAGAAACGTTGAAGAAGCATTAAGAATGGTTGATTCTCTTCAGTACTTCGAAGAAAAAGGAGAAGTTTGTCCAGCAAACTGGAAAAAAGGTGAAGATGGATTAAATGCATCTCACGAAGGAATTGCAGATTACCTTGCAACTCACTAACCAAAATACTTTCAATAAAAAAAGACCGGCGAAATCGTCGGTCTTTTTTTTTACCTCCATACTGAGTATTCCACTACACCATTTCTAAATTATCCAGTATTTGAATAACCTCCTTTTTGGTGATGGTTCCAGCTTTGTCTAATACTGTATTAAATCTTCCGATTAACTTACCGGAATTAATTTCGTAAACGCTTATAATATCCTGTTTATCCTTTCCTCGGTACGGATAAATTAAAACTACCCCAACTTCTACAAAGCCCTGTTTGCTATTCTTAAAATATTTGGGCTCCACCAACAACACTTTTCGTTTGGTGTATTTTTTAAACTCATCTTCCTTGTTAATGGAGTTAGGTAAGTCTCCTTTATTAAAAACCAGAATGGGGTAATTTGCGGTTGCAATATTCTTTTGCGCCAAATCTTCTATGGTAGACTTTTTGTTTTCTACAATATCCTCGAGAAGGGTTTTAAAACAATGAAGCGTAAGTGCCAACTTGTTTTTCAATCCGATATTATAGGTATAACTTATAAGGGCATCCTCTATGCTTTGGGCTGTATCAGCAATGGTACCAGGTATATCTCTCCATAAATCGTAAGAGATAAGTGATCGCTGATAATGCGCTAATTCTCGATCCGCAGGCTTGCAGCTATTGAAATTTAGGTGAAAATTAAAATCACCCTTTTCATTCTTTCCAATCAGGGATTTATCAGGTGGATTCTGGGTAAAGTAAAAGGCTATATGAAAACCTTCCTTTTCGTATTCGGGATTATTGTCTTGATGCGGTATAAACTGCACCTCGCACATATCCCAAGTTTTGGTGAAAAACTTCTTGATGACAGCATTCAACTCCTTTGCTTCATCGTTGGCCTCCTTTAGTTCGAAAACTCGAATTTTCTCCCTACAAAGTTTCTTAACATCCCTTGGCTCTACGGTTACCCACTGGCAAAAGGATGAGATCCAGCCAATTAAAAAGAATGTGGTTAAAAAGTAGCGCATAAAAGAAGACACTTTACGTGACTACTAATTTCCACAAAAGAAGAGCGAAGCTGTCCGCCTCGCTCTTAAGTAATTAACAATCTCTTGTTAATCTTGTTAATAATTCACTCTAACACACTGTAATTTAACCAATTAGAGTTATCAACAGTATGTTAGTAACTACGAAATACTGTTTCTAACTCGCTGCGTATAATTGCGAAGAGCTTGTTTAGAATCTACCCCAGACTCCATCTCCTTTCTTATTTCTTTGGCAGCTATTATGTGCGTTAATTGCTCTCCTTCGTCTTCCCCCTCAATTTCTATTGGCAGAGACTGCTCGTTCATTAAGGCTTCTTCCGCCTGCTCAAGCGACTTTAAATCGTAATGCTCAACGGCTTTTTTTATGGCTGAAATTTTCATGCTACCCGAGTTTTTCCAACATTTTTACCACATACTCCTCCTTGCTGGTGGATGTTCCCTCAACAACTTCTCCGTTATCTACTACTGCAAAAAATGGAAGGTTATCTACCCCTACAAATTTTCTTGATTCTGGATTCTCCTCAGCATTAACCTCTAAAAACTCAATGCCACTAAAACGCTCATCGTTTGATAAACGCTTAAATTTTGGTGCAAAAAGTTTGCAGCTACCACACCAATCGGCGAAGTACTTTACAATTACTTTTTTACCCTCAAGCTGTGACTTGAAATTGCTATCATTTACTGCTATTACTGCCATGTCCTGTATTTTATTAGGCAAATTTACGCCTTAAAAACCTATAATCTAAATCTATAATATTTATAATATCATCAGGAAAACCTATTGAATCTTTTTAGCCTCTTCCCAATACTTGTCCATATCGGCAAGGTTCATGTCATCCCATTGCTTACCATCGGCCTTGCTTTTTTCTTCGAGGTAGTTAAATCGGCTGATAAACTTTTTATTGGTTCGCTCCAATGCCTCATCGGGGTTAATATTCTCGAACCTGGCATAGTTGATTAAAGAGAAAAGTAAATCACCAAATTCAGCTTCCCTTTTATCCTGGGTTTCGGCGGATTTAAACTCCTCCAATTCTTCCACTACTTTAGCCCACACTTGATCTTTTCTATCCCAATCGAATCCAACCCCACGAGCCTTTTCCTGAATTCTTGCAGCCTTAACCATGGATGGCAGGGAATTTGGAACTCCAGCCAAAACACCTTTACTCCCTTGCTTTAGCTTTAATTTTTCCCAGTTGGCTTTAACCTCTTCTTCATTTTCAACCTTTACATCTCCGTAGATATGTGGGTGCCTATCCACCAATTTATCGCAAACTCCGTTTAGGGCATCTGCTATATCAAATGCACCCTTCTCCGATGCGATCTTGGCATAAAAAACCATGTGAAGCATAATATCCCCAAGCTCCTTTTTTATTTCTTCAAGGTCTCCTTCTAAAATGGCATCACTCAATTCGTATATCTCCTCAATACTCAAGTGACGAAGGCTTTCTAGCGTTTGTTTTTTATCCCACGGGCATTGAGCTCTCAGCTCATCCATTATGGTTAACAACCTATCAAAAGCTTTTAATTGGGTATCGCGTGTATTCATCTTGGTTCTATTGGATTTCAAAGGTATTGGTTTAGACTTTCACGGCAGCATATCTCTGGAACAAAGCATGGCGCTAACCGCAATGAATGTATATTTTTACCACCATGTTAAAAGCACTGCTCGGCTTATTATTTGTAGTAACCCTGGGGATGAACGCACAAGCCCAGTGGGCGGAATTTAAGGTGGGAAGAGGATTTTTAATTCCCCATCGTACAGACATGGTTCACCTTCCTAAATCGGCGAATACTAAATTAAGTTTTACTGTCTGGGATTTAAAAGAAAGAAATTGGAAGAAGAGCTTCCACGGAGCTAAGATAGGCTACGAAGCTCATTTTATAGACCTAGGAAATAAAGAATTATTAGGCACGGCCTGGTCTTTCAATTATAAGGTAAGCCTTCCACTAAGTCGAAGAAAATACCCCTTAACCTTTATTCTGGGAGGTGGACCAGCATGGCTTACGAATAAATATCACGTAGAAAAAAACCCAAAAAACCTGGCGATTGGTTCCCACATAAACGCTTCGCTTTTTTTACAAATTCAAAAGAGCTTCGCTGTCGGCCCCCACCTTGTTTCGTTAGGTATAGATTTAAATCACTACAGCAATGCAGCCACAAGCAAACCAAACCTTGGTCTAAACATCCCTTCTTTTAATCTCGGATTTGTTCTAAATGGAAATACAGATAAGATAACACCAACAGAAAAATCTGTTAATGCCCATCACCCAGCAAGTTGGGCTATTACCGTTGATGGCGGCATAAAAGAACTCTCGATACTGGACCAGAATAAATATTTGGTAGGAAACATAGAACTGCGAAGAAATTTTAAAAGTGCAAGAAATATAAACTGGGAACTCGGTGTTCTCACTGGTTATAACCAATCTATTGGCGCTTACATTGAAAATGATTTTGACCTGGAATCTGGAAGGGTTAAAAGGCAGGTTAAAAACCCTAATATCCAATTCGGCCCATTTTTGGGTGGGAGGCTAAACTTCGGAAAAACCTCCCTTTTCTTTCATACCGGAATATATGCATACAGCAAGCAAAGAGAAATTAAAGCCATGTTTCACCGAACAGGAATTCAGCATATGATCAATGATAAAATTGGACTGACCATTTTAATGAAAACCCATGAGGCTAAAGCAGAACACCTCGGAATTGGTCTAACCTTAAATTTAGCGTCCACAAAATGAGAATTCACCTCTTTTTGATCCTGTGTTTATTTCTAATTTCCTGTAGCGACGAAGAAGGAAATTGTTTTAAATCGTACGGAGAACGGGTAGAAATGGTATCAGAAGTGGATGCATTCCACAGCATAAATCTATATGACAATTTACCCCTTAAAATTAGCGAAGGAATAAACTTTGAGATAACCATAAAACATGGTTCCAATCTCATAGACGGAATTGATTTTACCGTAAAAGACAGTGTTTTAACCCTGGACAATCTCAATAAATGCCGCTGGCTTAAGAACCAAGAAAACACACCCGAAATAAGCATAAGCTGCCCGCTTGACATTTTGAGGCGGATACAATGCTACGGTGTTGGAGATGTAAGCGTACTAGATACCATTCGAAGCAAGCAATTCTTTATCGATCATTGGGGATCGGTGGGAAATACTTCACTGTTATTTAGTGGAGAATCCCTTCACCTTAGCCACCATGCAGGGCCTGGATCTATCATTGCTCGAGGAAAAACATCGGTTTTATACGTGTATAACACCTCAACAGGATACACCGATGCGAGCCAGGTTGAATCTGGTTTTCTTTTTTGTACCAGCCGAACCAATAGAACTATAAATGCGGGGGCTAGTGTGAGAGCCGACTTGAAATTATATGGCAGCGGAGATGTAGAGCTGTGTCCAAGCCCCGCAGAGTTAAATTTGGTCGAGAAAGGAAGCGGTCGGGTAGTGTTATGCAAGTAAAGGCTATTAAAATTATTATCTTTGAACCATGAAATTGATACTTATAGCCATAGGAATGTTAGCATTAGCTTTTGCTGGAATTGCTATTAAAATCTGGGCTAAAAAAGGCGGAGAGTTCGCTGGAACTTGTGCCAGTCAAAGTCCTTTCTTAAACAAAGAAGGCGAAGCTTGTAGTTTGTGTGGCGCCAAGCCCGAGGAGCAGTGTAAAAACGACAAGTAGGTTGGTCACCGAGTGATCCCGCGGTGAGCGGGATTGTATCGAGGTGAACCACAGAGGTTCTCAGAGTTTTTTTTACTCACCACAGATTACACGGATTACCACAGATTGTTTTTTTCGATATTGCCTGAGAAAGCGTTTTCAATCAGATCGAGGGGATTTGTAAGCTTCATATTAAAAGACCAACAAATTTGTATCGAGGTTAACCACAAAGGATTCAAAGCATTTGGTTGCCGGATTTCGAGGTGCACCACGGAGGTAATTTTACCACAGATTACACTGATTAACACAGATTGTTTTTCTCCGAAGCGCGCTGTCCGAGCGTAGTCGAGGACAGCACCCCCCAACTCACTCTTTAATAAAACGAGCTACTTTTCCATCGCTGCGACGAATAAGGTAAACCCCATCACTAAGACCAGAAATATTAAGTTGGTTTTTTGCCTTGTAACGACCTAACAATTTTCCATCAGACTGAAAAAGCTCAAAATCTGATTTACCGTTTAGGTTTATTATATCGCTTTCACTAGGGTTTGGGAATATTATTATTGGATCTTCAGAATTAGCAAAAGTAGACCCCTGTGCTAGCTTACTCCATTTGCGAATAAAGATACTTGGTGGTTTTTCTCGAGAACCGGGGAAATAAAAATCACTTTTTTCAATATCGTAACCTGCATGTAATTCAAAATAGCTGGTGGACGAAATTTTCACAAAATTATTTTCACGGTTACAAAAAGGAAGATCATCTAAAGCCTCCATGTTTAAAATATTCCCCTGATGGTCAAATTCCACTTTTAATTGTTGATCATCGGATACTGTTAGATTAAACAAAGGGTATTCCCTTTTTATACCATAAAAATAACTAGTATAGGTATTTTCATTAAATCGACTACAAGTAGACCCGCCGTCCGATGCATGCGGAAATCCATCAGTGGAATCTCCAATGAATACCAACCTCTCTATAATTTGGGATTTCAGATTTATTCTGGCCCAAACCAAATCTAGCCAACCACCATTATAATTTTCAGGTTCATATCCTGATCCGTCCCAGGGTTCAAAACTTCCATCAACGAGTAATATACTATCGTTTTTTAGAAAATAATGATAAAAGGACATATTAAAGGTATTTCTTTTCGACAGCTCGATTAAAGAACTATCAGTAGCCTCTCCTTTTTCATTAAAGCTTAAAACCAATAACTCCTGTGAGACCTGAGTCTCAATTGATTCCTTTAATGTTTGCTCTAAAACTACAATATGACCATTACCATTTGGTTTTTCCTTTATCGTACTTACACTGGAATATTTATATCTAGTTGTGTCATCCCAACTCTCATTTTTTGTCATTATTCCATTAAGATCCAGTTCAAATACCCAGGGTTTTCTACCATATAAATAATAGGAATTCTGTGGTTCACCATCTAAAAATCTAGAATCTTGCTCGGCATAAACTTTTATGTGACCATTAGGCAATTCATATACCGTTAACATCTGATCATCGCCACTACTACCCAAACATCGATTCCACAAAACATTTAAATCCCTATCTAAGCGCGCTACAAATACGTCATAATAGAGTTGTTGCCCTTCAATTCCACCTATTTCATGGGTTTCAGAATAGCAATAAGAACAGGATCCAAATAACAACAGGTCTCCGTTACTTAAAACTTTCATTCTTAGTACCTCATCGCCACCAAAATCAACAACTTTTTCATTTAAGATAGACCCATTGGTATCTACTTCAAGAAAGTAACTATCTCGGATATAACCTTGGGGCGGCGGATCCGCTATTTGCCCATAAATTAAAATGCGATTTTCATCCAACTGAATCATGTTTACAGGCACTTCCTCTTCATGGGAGCCGTAAATTTTATTCCACTCCTCAAAAAGCGTATCCTGTTGGGCATTTGCTGTAAATACCCAAGACATAAATATCAGAATACTAAGAAATAATCGTCTAGACATTTTATTTTTTGATTATAGGCATGGACTTAATCTGTCCTTGTTCGGTTACCACCTTAATTAAATACGAAGATGGTTCCATATTGGATACATCCATATTTGTAACAGTTTTATCACCAACCTTTGTCTCGTTAACATGTTTGGTCATCACCAACTTACCATTTACATCAAATATATTTACAGTAAAATCTTCATTTAATCTCGTTCCAGAAACTACAACCCTTATAACATCAGATACAGGATTAGGGAAAACAGAAAAATACAACTCTCCTTTATCTTCTTCAGGTTGATTTCTTAATGAACTTGAATCAAGAAAGTTATCTCTATAAATTTCTGTCTTTTCGATGCCATCCTCAACTTCTGATTCTGAGCCCATATCTGCCAGAAATTTTGTTGGTGCACCACTATTTCTGTCAATTACAATCGAACCAGGCTCCTCTTCAAGAATGGTTATGGTATCAGATCTAGAAATGCAACCATGGGTAAAGCTTGCCTCCACAAAAAAGGAACCAGAATCATGTGGAATTAAATAAGACAAACTATCATTAGTCAATAGTGAGTCACCAGAATACCAAGTAAAGCTAGCATTTGAGAATTCACCGCTATTTGAAATGGTAATTACACCATCCGAGTTTACTAAAGCATAATCAAGTTTGGGAGCAGGGCAGTTAGCAGTTGTAAATAGTACAGAAGCCCCGCCCATACTTGATAACGTCGTACCAGCCATTGCGGAAGATTGTTTAAACTGAACCTCTACCGTATCCAAACCAAATTCAAGGGTATCGGACAAAAACAATAATCTAAAATTTTCGAATTCAAAAGGAAAAAACAACATACTATCCAGGAACCCTGCATTATTAGTAATTTCTAAAAGCCTTAATCTCTCTGATATATCTGGGATGCCACCAATTTGTTGGATGCCGGAGGACCGCATATTTCCTTGTTTCCACTTATCATAAATTGACCCATTGAGTTCCATAAAAACCCTTCCATAATCTAGAATAGTTTTTCCATTAGAGTTGCTTTGAAGGTTAAAATCTAATCTGTGAAAAGAAGTATCCGCTTTGGTATTGGAAAAATAAATTCTTCCACTAGACCTTAAATTCGAGGACGTAAAATCTGGTATTTCTATTTCATTACCTGCGTCATATTGAAAATCGTCGTTTATTAGGTTACCATTGGATGAAGCAGTTCCAGAAACGGAACCATTGTTGATAAAACGAACATTTTTATACGCGTAGGAATTATTATTAAACGCATTTTCATCATATTGATCCTGCTCTTGATAAGTCATCCCATAGGAATTAGAGGGATTTTCTGACCTTACTAGCCTTGCGGTTATACATATATGCGGATCGGGATCAATTGTTGGATCAATTCCGAATTCTGAAGGATCCCACTCATAAACAAAGGTTTCACTGCGACCAGCGGGTATATCTTTGTTTAAATAAATAGGTGTAATATTTATTCTATCACCCACAATTTTCCCATCGGATGGTCTTCTATTGTTTATCCACTGCAAAGGCCAAGGAGAACCAGGAGTGAATAAAGTCCAAAATAAATCTAAGCGGTATGTATTCTCTTTGTAGTAATAATCCTGTCCACCTTTTTTGTTATGGATAGTAACTCTTACCTTATTTCTACCCGTGGGACCATACCCCTCACGTTCAACATTGTTTGAAGTAAAGGTAGTATTGGTAATGCTTATATCGGGACTTTTCCATACTCCCTGCTTAGATCTTGGTTGGTTTTCACCTCCAGAATCTCCCTTTTCAAAATCCCGAATGTATAAGTCGTTATTATATTTAAACACCCCAACAGGAACTGAAGTGAATTTACAACTATTATCGTCCTCGTGTTCAAGATAGTAGTATTTATTATCAGGTGGTAGGGAGAACCGCTTATTGCTGAAGCTCATCATTTTTGTTGTATCAATATCAAAATCTCGAGTAGAATAAATATCAAATTTTCTGGAGTCCGTGTTCGCTAGGGCCTCATCCACTCCATCGTCAACATAATACACCTCAAAATCTATTGCCGTAGAATTATTGGTATAATAATTATGGAATAAATCCACTATAGATTTCGTACCCCCTTTTTGAATTCGATTATCAGACTTAGTATTGCCTCTTTTGTAGAATGGATAGGGCATAATTTGATAAGAGAACCACGCTGAACCTTTGTATTTAAAGTAATTAGCATCATAATCATCGCTAAAGCGATTTTCAGTCTTAAGACTATCCCAAGCGTATCTTGCTAATCCTTCAACCCTCGCTATTGAGTATTTTCTGCTAAGAAAAGTACCTATCCCTTCGGCAGGGGCATAATTTGTTTCTCTTTTATGGTCATAAAAATGTCCATTTTGTGCTGAAAGCAAGTTCGTAAAGTCATATTTTTTACGTATTACTTTTGATTGTTTGGCGAATAACTCATGAAGAATAAGATATGGCTCATCAAATCCTATTTTACTAGGATCGTTAGTATAATTAACAGCTAGAACTCTATCTGACCAATTGATAATATCCCCCGCCCAATCAAAATAAAGAGGAGGATATCCAGCACTATCGTTAAGAACATCATTTACATCTTTCGGGAAATATCCCTGATAAACATAAATTTGGTCAACTATGCTATTGTCTCCCGTTCTGAAGGCATACATTGCCTGTAAAATTGATTTGAAACTTGCTCTTTTCCGTCCTATTTTATCTACAAAACCGTTTTTAAAAACCTCATCTTGTCGTTTTTTTTCCCTGTTAGAATAATCAACTCCATTATTCGGATCAATGTGCCACCATTCGTACTCTGTAACTAAAAAAGGGACACTAAAACTTTTTCTGTAGTTGCCACCGGGTAGTGGGTTTTCCTCATCATCATCCCCGCCCGTTGTTGCTTCGGAAGGAACTTTTACATCATCGTTTACAACATTATCACGGGCATGTTTCACCCATGAATACATGCGAGATAAGGCATAAATTTCATGATTTATGGTGAGTTCTGCATCGGGTGTATTGGTCATTATATCTTGCAGAATTGGCCAACCATCAAATAATGTGTCACCTCCCAATGCCTCAATAATCTCTACCTTTGAAACTCTTGTATTACCACTCTCTAATTCGTTTAGATTTATTGCCGGCTCTTCGGTAGGATTCTCAGGGTCACCAGAGATAGGTGGTTCTGGTATTGGTGGCCCCGGAGGAGTTCCACCACCCTGGGAAAAACCATCTGAGGGTGCTTCATCGTAATTTCCTCCCTCAAATTCAGTGAATTCAGGTCCAAATGAAAGACCTACCCTTATATCAGGCCCAGCTCTTTGAATAAAATCTGCGAGTAAATCCTCATACTTGGATAGCAGATGAGAATTTTCGTATCTGAAAATTCCAGATGTGTTATATAGGATTAGATAATCAATCTGATTTTTTTCAGCATAAAAGAGCAAGGCATTTTCCTTATCGGGATTACCTAAAATAGAAAGGTCGAAGTCTGCCCTATCTTCGTTGTGGAAGATTACTGTACTTGGTGATTGCGATCCGTTATTTGTAAACCCATAACTGTAACGCATATTGTGGATGAAGTCATTAACATACATTCCACGATCCTCACCGCTTGGTGGGGAGCAAAGCCAATTAGTTTGAGCCTTAGAAAGGTCAATTTGAAAAAGAAAAATTAGAATAAGGGAAAACTTAAAGTAGTCTTTTAGTAACATAGGGGATTGGATTTGATAGGTATCAAATATTTAAATTTAATCCTAACTAAAAAAATAACCTGCAAAGACCACCTAAAATTAATCTAGGGTAAACAAATTGTTTACTCCTTTTTTAAACTAACGAATAACCTAGTAGGATTATGAGTACATTTTAAAAAATTACAAAGCTTCAAAATTAGACTAAAAAACAGATAAATGATAATAATCACCTTAATTACACAAAACCTAATTGACAAATAAAGGGTTTCATAAGTAACTTTATTTTCTAAACAAAGTTATTTCTTATCCACTTTTTCTTGGGGATCTACTGAAAAATAAACCCAATACTCTCTTCTTCCAAAAGCACCTTGCTTTCCTCTCCTAAAACCAAAGCAGCTGTGGCCCATGCATCGGCATAGGCGCAACTTTTATGCTTGATGGTTACACTTAGCACATTGTGTGATACCGGAGCAGCTGTTTTAGCATTAATAGCGTGACTGTACCTCTTACCGTCTTGCTCGTAATACTTTCTGTTGCTTCCGCTTGTAGCTACCGATATGTTTTTAATCTGTAGGGTATCAGAAAGAGTGCGTTCCGTGGTATTGTTTGGAGTCTCTATTCCTAAAACCCAAGGTAAATTGCCAGGTTTAGGTTCTCCCACTCGTACTTCGCCACCTAATTCTACGAAGTAGCTTTTAATGTTATTGCTTTCGAGAAACTCAGATATTAAATCGACTGCCATACCTTGAGCAACGGCGTTAAAATCTAACTGAGCACCTAGCGGCTTTTGTAGGGTAAATGATTTTCCGTCTTTCCAAGATGCCGACCAATTTTCAAATCCAACTAAAGCTTTCAGCGAGTCGATATTGGCTGTGCTGTCTATGCTAGGTTTCTGGTTGGGGCCAAATCCGTAGGTTTTAACCAAAGGGTAAATGCTCGGATCGAAAGCACCTTTAGATTTCTGATGCACTTCTTTACTTACCAACCATACTCGTTTCCAAAACCCACAAGAATCTTCAAGGGTGTAAATGGTGTCTGTTGACTGGTTAAGTTGGAAAATTTGCGAGCTAGCTTTATAGTTGGATAAGGCATGATCCATACGAAGCAGCATACTATCTATTCCGCTCTGCAGTTCGGATTTAGAGGCATTGCCGTAAAAGGAAATATTATAGGTAGTGCCTTGTGCATAGCCTCTTATTTCCTGCTTTTGATTTGTTAAATCTCCACAGGCCAGGCAAAGTAGAAAGCAAAAAAAAGCTCCTCCAATCGGAAGAGCTTTTTTGATTTTATGATTAACCTCCAAAGTCATCGAAGGATACATTTTCTTCTGGTACACCCCAGTCGTCGCACATTTTAAGTACCGCCTGGTTCATCATTGGCGGTCCACAGAAATAGAACTCTATTTCCTCAGGTGCGTCGTGTTTAGTAAGGTATTGATCGATTACCGCTTGGTGAACAAATCCAACGAATCCGTCTCCTTCATCCTCGGTGCTTTCCATTACCTTCCAATTATCTTCTTCTAAAGGCTCAGAAAGTACCATGTAGAATTTAAAATTCGGGAAATCTTTCTCTAGCGCTTTAAAGTGATCGATGTAGAAAAGCTCTCTTTTCGAACGTCCACCGTACCAATAAGTCACTTTTCTTCCGGTCTTAAGTGTACGGAATAAGTGATAAAGGTGAGAACGCATTGGTGCCATTCCAGCTCCACCACCGATATACAACATTTCAGCATCGGTTTCTTTAATAAAGAATTCACCGTAAGGACCAGAGATGGTTACTTTATCTCCAACTTTTCTTGAGAAGATGTAAGAAGAAGCGATACCTGGATTTACATCCATCCACTTGTTTCTTTCTCTATCCCATGGTGGAGTAGCGATACGCACGTTCAGCATAATCTCACGCCCTTCTGCTGGGTAACTAGCCATAGAGTACGCACGCTCTACAGGCTCGTTGTTTTTCATTACAAGTGGCCAAAGGTTAAACTTATCCCACTCTAACTTAAACTTATCAGGCTCTCCTGGATGCTCTTTCGGGTGAGCAGTAATATCAATATCCGAATAAGGAATTTCGCATTTAGGAATTTCAATTTGGATGTATCCACCCGCCTTGTAATCCATATCTTCTGGAATTTCTACTACGAACTCCTTGATAAAAGATGCTACGTTGTAGTTTCTAACAACTGTTGCTTCCCATTTCTTGATTCCAAATACCTCTTCTGGAACCTCAACTTTCATGTCGTTTTTAACCTTTACCTGACATCCTAAACGCCAGTTTTCGGCAATTTCCTTACGGGTAAAGTGAGGTTCTTCGGTTGGAAGAATAGCTCCACCACCTTCAGGAACTTGACATTTACATTGAACACAAGTTCCACCTCCACCACAGGCAGAAGGAAGGAATATTTTTGCGTTACCTAAGGTAGATAGTAGTGTACCACCAGCTGGCACTTCTACCTCGCGCTCTCCGTTAATTAAAAGCTTTACGTTTCCTGATGGCGATAATTTTGCTTTAGCATAAAGCAGGATACTCACCAATAGCAATACAACTATTAAGAAAACAACTATGGTTGTAATTAATGTTGGACCCATGAATACTATAATTCTTTATTAAAGTTCTATTCCCATAAAGCTCATGAAAGCTAATCCCATAAGCCCAGTTATTATAAAAGTAATACCCAGTCCTCTTAGTGGTGCTGGAACGTTTGAGTAACGGATTTTTTCTCTAATTGCTGCAATAGCAACAATTGCTAAAAACCAACCCACTCCAGATCCAAGTCCGAAAACTGTTGCCTCTGCAATTCCTGCATACTGACGCTCTTGCATAAACAATGATCCTCCAAGGATAGAACAGTTTACCGCAATAAGAGGTAAGAAAATACCAAGTGCGCCATATAATGCCGGAGCAAATTTTTCAATGATCATTTCCACTAATTGTACCATGGATGCAATTACGGCGATGAACATGATGAAGCTTAGGAAAGATAAGTCCACAGATGCGAACGACGGGTCTATCCATTCTAGCGCTCCTTCTTTAAGAACAAAGTTCTCTAACAAATAGTTTATCGGAACAGTAATTCCAAGTACGAAAATTACAGCTGCTCCAAGACCTACTGCAGTTTTAACAGTTTTAGAAACCGCTAGGTATGAACACATACCCAAGAAGTAGGCGAAAATCATGTTGTCGATAAAAATCGACTTTACAAATATGTTTACCAGATCTAACATTGCTTATATGTTCTTAGTTGGTTTCTACTAGTTTAGGATTTCTTGCACGCTGAACCCAGATGTACACTCCTACAATAATCAAAGCCATTGGAGGAAGAATCATCAAGTTGTTGTTCATGTACCCTAGATCGTAAAGACCGATTTTCTCGAATACTGGGTATCCCCAAATTTTTCCAGAACCAAATAGTTCGCGGAAAAACCCTACTACTACAAGGATAAGACCGTATCCCAAACCATTACCAATACCATCTAAAATAGAAGGCCAAGGCTTGTTACCTAGTGCAAATGCCTCTAGGCGTCCCATGATAATACAGTTGGTGATAATAAGTCCAACGAATACGGAGAGTTGCTTACTTACTTCGTAAACGTATGCCTTAAGTATTTGATCTACTAGAATTACCAGAGATGCAACAATTACTAATTGCACAATAATTCTAATTCGAGATGGAATTACATTTCTTAAAAGAGATACGATTAAGTTACCCAACACCATTACGGCAATCACCGAAATAGACATTACAAATGAGTTCTTAATCTGTACAGTTACCGCAAGTGCAGAACAAATACCAAGTACCTGAACCGTAATTGGGTTAGAATCGTTAAGCGGATCGGTTAATAGCTTCTTATTCTTTGCAGAAAATAGAGGCTCTGACTGTTTAGCCGGCGCTTCTTGAGTTTGTGTTGCTGTATCGCTCATGAGGCTTATTATCCTTGCTTATTAGAAAAATATGTGTTGTAAACTTTAAGGGTACGGTTTACCATTTCCTGAACCCCTACCGAAGTAATGGTTCCACCTGTGATACCGTCTACCGCATGCTTATCAGATGGATCGGAATTTCCTTTCACTACTTTGATTGCAGCGAAATCACCCGTTTCATCTTTAATCTCTTCCCCTTTAAACTGATCTTCGAAAAAAGATTCTTTAATCTCAGCTCCTAATCCAGGAGTTTCAGTTTTGTGGTCGAAAGAAGCACCGTAAATAGTTACTAAATCGTCTTTTAGAGATAAGTATCCCCAAATTGGTCCCCATAGTCCTTTTCCAACTAATGGAAGTACATAAAAGGTTTTACCATCCTTTTCGCAAACAAAAAGTGGGTAATTTCTTTCTTCTGGGTTATCAATCGATTTAAACTCCTTTTTAACGTCTACATTAAAAGCGTCTGTTTTCTCGGTTGGATTAATTTCTCCGGTTGTAGTGTTAACCACATTTCCGTTATAATCTAGAACCAGGCGTTCTTTAACATACTGACTAAACGCTTCAGGAGCCTCGTCCATAGAAACTTCTACCTGCACAGCAGCTAGAATGTCCTTCATTTTCTCGCGCTTAACGTTTTCGGTCTGTGGCTTTTTAAGTGCCATAGCTGCAGAAGCCAAAATTGCTCCTACTACAATCACCATAATAATGGCGAATCCAAAAGTAAATCCGTTGCTATTCTTATTGATGGCCATATCTAATTACGCGTTTGCAGTTTTTACTCTGGCAAGTCTTCTCTTAACGTTTGCCTGAATTACATAGTGATCAATCAATGGAGCCATTACGTTCATGAATAGAATCGCAAGGAATACTCCCTCTGGATATGCAGGGTTAAATACGCGAATCATAATCGAAAGGAAACCGATTAAGAAACCGTAGATAATTTTTCCTGTATTAGTTTGAGCAGCCGTAACCGGATCAGTAGCCATAAACACCATACCGAAAGCAAATCCTCCTAAACTTAAATGGTAAAGTGGAGAAAGTTGCATTAGCGTATTGTCTGCTGGAGCAACCCAGTTAAAGATTGAAGCCATTACAAATCCACCAACAAAGGCAGAAATCATAATTCTCCAAGATGCAATTCCAGTGAAAAGAAGAAGACCCGCTCCAATAAGACACATCAAGGTAGAGGTCTCTCCAATAGATCCAGGGATATACCCCATAAAGGCCTCCATTAGGCTATACTTTTCAGTAAAGCTTTCCATAGGCATTTTAGCAGCAGCGTCTCCTAGAGCAGTAGCCCCAGTAAATCCATCTACTGTAGATTTTCCTGCAGTGTTAATCCAAACTGCGTTACCCGACATTTTTGTTGGATATGCGAAGAATAAAAATGCACGTGCAGTAAGCGCAACGTTTAGG
The DNA here is from genome assembly GCF_007995015.1 of Luteibaculum oceani. Taxonomy (NCBI): domain Bacteria; kingdom Pseudomonadati; phylum Bacteroidota; class Flavobacteriia; order Flavobacteriales; family Luteibaculaceae; genus Luteibaculum; species Luteibaculum oceani. The sequence goes on along the minus strand of NZ_VORB01000006.1, from coordinate 86,138 downwards.
ATGTTCATCCCCGTTCCACCAAATACCTCTTTACCGATAAGTACGGCGAACGCTGTTGCAATTGCAACCATCCATAAAGGCACGTCGATAGGTAAACAAAGTGGAATTAACATTCCCGAAACCAGGAATCCTTCTTGAATGGCATGACCTTTAATAACGCAGAAAATGAATTCCACTGCCAAACCAACTCCATAAGAAACCACCACTAAGGGAAGGATTCTGATGGCACCAAAAAGGAATTTATCCATGAAAGTTGCCGCTTCTCCAACAGCTAAAAAGTGTTGGTGACCTGCATTCCAAATTCCAAAAATTAAACATGGTACTAAAGCAAGAATTACCATCATCATGGTACGCTTTAGATCGATTGCATCGCGAATATGCGCACCCTTTCTTGGAGCGGTATGCCCCGGGGTGAATGCAAACGTAGCTAGGGCATCGAAAAACACCCAGTACTTTTCTAGCTTCCCGCCTTTATCAAATTTGGGTTGCTGTGCTTCTATAAACTTTCTAAGAGCTTTCACGCTACTTTAAATTTTAAGATTTCGTAATCTCTTACGCCATTTCGGCTCTAAGGTTCATAATTCCGTCCCTTACTATTTGTTGCGCCTCTATTTTAGAAGTACAAACAAACTCGCAAAGCGCAAAGTCTTCTGGTGCCACCTCGTAAATTCCAAGGTTCTCCATTAACTCAATATCATTTGCCAAAATAGCTTTGATCAAATGAACCGGATAAATATCAAATGGGAATACTTTCTCGTATTGTCCAGAAACTACAAAAGCACGCTCCTCACCGTTTAGATTGGTGTCTATGTCGTACTTTTTGTTTTTTCCAATTAACCAAGTTGGATATGCTTTAGAAGCAGAGAATCTGTTAAACCCTGGGCTTAACCACCCATCGGTAAGAACAAACTTAGGATCATTACCTTCTGGCAACACAGCTACTTGATTATCATAGTATCCAAGGAATCCTTCGGTAGAAACCATTTCTCCAGATAGTGGACTACCAGAAACAATTCTGTAGTCCCCCTGATCTTTAATGTTTCCGTCTAAGATTCCGTTTAATGGAGCTCCTACTACAGTTTTATAGTGCTTTGGAGCCTTAACTCCAGAACCAGCAACTGCAATTATCTTGGTAAGATCTACTTTCTTTTGGTTGAATAATCTACCGATAAACACCATTTCTTGAGGAGTGATAGTCCAAACTATTTCTCCTTTATTAATTGGGTCTATATGGTGGATTTGCACCCCAACGTTTCCTGCTGGATGTGGACCTGAAACCTTATGCACCTCAAGGTTAGGAGCTTTCAAGTTTTTGAAAGCCTCTCCGTAACCAGGCTCTGCCGATAACGACAAATGAACCTTTCCAGAGGTAAGTTTAGAAAGTACATCTAAACCGGTTTGCAAATCTTTTTCCTGTTCGAAAAGACAGAAATCCATATCGGCAGAAAGTGGATTGGTATCGAAACCACTAATAAAAATTGCCTTAGGTTCTGATTTTGGATCTGCAACTACCGCGTATGGTCTCTGGATAATAAAACTCCAAAGTCCAGACTCCTGAAGCACCTTCTTAAGGTCGTCTACAGAAGCAGTACCTATATTCGGCACTTCCATTTCGCGATAACGCGTTTCGGCATCGGCCAATACGCGAATTTCCAAAACTTTTCTTTTAGCACCACGGATAATTTCGGCTACCTCGCCACTAACGGGAGAAGGAAACTGGATCTCCGGACGATCCTTGTCGAAAAACAAAGCGTCTCCGGCAAGTACCTCCTGGCCTTCCTTAACCTTTAACTTAGGAGTTAAACCTGCAATATCGGTGGGTTTAAGCGCAACCACCTTGGGTTGCGGTGCTGTGGCGTAAATTTTCTCGGGTTGTCCCTCGAGATTTATATTTAGGCCCTTTTTAATTCTAACTGTTTTAGACATCCTTAACTGGTCAGGCTTATTTTCGGGAGCACAAAAATATAAATTTGTTGCTTCCAACAAGAAGATTCTTAACCCTTTAAGCAATTGGTTATAAATCAAACCCTTACAAGCATTGATATGCCAAAATTATCCGCCATCTTATTTATAATCTTTCTATCTAGCTGGATTCCATACAAAATCCACGCTAACCCAAATTCCGAAGTCCTCCAAAACCAAGTATTCAATCCCAACATCCAAACCGTTCTTTTTAACATTAAGGGAGTTCCTTTAAGCTATCCCTTTATACAACTTAATGCCCCTTCCCCACTTATTCTGCGATTCGACGAACTAGGGGATGCATCAACAGAATTATCCTACCGTATTATTCACTGCAATGCGAATTGGACAAAATCATCTCTAAAAGAGGGAGAATATGTACGTGGGTACCCCAAAGCGCCGATACAGAATTACGATTACAGCTTTAATACTCTTACTCCTTTTACCCATTACGAGCTTGAAATCCCAAACAAACAACTCGCCTTTACACGAAGTGGCAATTACGTGGTGGAAGTATTTAATACATACGATGATAAAGTGATATACCTACGTCAGCGCTTTGTGATTTATGAGGAAGCCGTTAAGGTGCAAGGCAAGGTTAAAATGCCCGATAGAATGTCGATCCGCGATGCATACCAAGAAGTCGATTTTTCGGTTTACGATCAAAATTTTCCATACGGAAATACACAAACCGAGGTACAGGCTACTATAGTGCAAAACGGAAATTGGAGCAACGCTAAATATGGACTCAAACCTCGTTTCTATCGCCCCGGAGAATTGGTTTTTGATGGAGACACCCTGAATGTTTTTCCAGGTGGAAATGAATATAGAATTTTCGATTTGCGTGACTTAAGCTATCAATCGGCTAGGGTATATATTTTGGATAAAGAGCAAAGCCCCTTCTTTGTGCAACTGTACCGGGATATATCTAGAATTGGCGAGGCCTACACCAGTTACGAAGACTTAAATGGCAACGCCTATATATACAACAATCAGGGAACCACGCCCCATTTAGACTCAGACTATTTGAATGTGCTTTTTAGCCTTAAAACCGATTACCCATACAACGAAGGACAACTTTTTATTGAAGGAAATTGGATGGGGGCTGCGCACCGCGAGCGATTTGAGCTTTCCTACAACCCCACTCGTAAGCACTACGAGACTACAGTCCCCATAAAACAAGGGTTTTACTCCTACCGTTACGTTTTAAAAGAAGAGGATGGAACAATTCAACCTTTTTTAGAAGGATCTTATTGGCAAACTGAAAATCAATACCATATATTCGTATACTTTCGTGGGATATCTGATGAAAGTAGTCGAGTAATCGGGTTCCAGCAACTGAATAGTGTGCTTAATTAGTAGGATTATGAATATTAAGGATAAATACAAGGTTAAAGTAAGCGTGCAAACGGCTTATCAGGCTGACCAGTCTAATCCTACCGCACCTTACTTTTTCTTTAGCTACACCATAGCCATAGAAAATCACCACAACAACCCCGTTAAGCTATTATCGCGTTTTTGGGAAATTTGGGATCCAGGTTCTGAAAATCACTTTGTAGAAGGAGAAGGCGTGGTTGGAAAACAACCAACGATAGAGCCTGGAGAGGATTTTCAATACTCATCTTTTTGTCATTTGCGCTCCCCATTCGGAAAAATGGAAGGTTACTATACCTTTGAGGACCAAATTACAGGGGAAACATTTTTTATAAGTGTTCCTGCGCTGTGGTTTCAATATCCAATTGGACTTAATTAAAAACAACCATAAAAAGTAAAAATCAATTTTATGTCTAACGCCTATTTTAGAGTACCAAAGGCTGTTAATGAACCTATTTACCAATACGAACCAGGTTCTACAGCAAGAGAAAAATTACAGGATACTTTAAAAGCCCTAAGATCTAAACAAGTTCACGTTCCCCTATACATTGGGTCGGAGGAAATAGAAACAGCCGATAAAAGGCCTATGTCCCCTCCTCACGATCATCAACATATCCTTGGTCATTACTCGTATGGAACCGGAGAGCACGTAAAAAAAGCCATAGACAGTGCGCTTGAAGCAAGAAAAAAATGGTCGAAAATGGCCTGGCAAGACAGAGCTGCGATCTTTTTAAAAGCGGCCGATTTAATCTCTGGACCGTACCGCTACGAAATGAATGCCGGTACCATGCTTGCTCAAAGTAAAAACTGCTTCCAGTCTGAAATTGATGCCGTTTGTGAATTGGCAGATTTCTTGCGTTTTAACGTGGAGTTCATGACTGAGATTTATGAGAAGCAGCCTATTTCTGCCCCTGGAACATGGAACAGATTAGAATATAGACCACTAGAGGGATTTGTTTTCGCAATTACTCCGTTCAACTTTACTGCTATCGCTGGTAACTTACCAATGTCTGCAGTGCTTATGGGGAATGTTTGCGTTTGGAAACCAGCAGAGTCGCAAATGTATTCTGCCAACCAGGTAATGCGCATTTTTAAAGAAGCTGGATTACCCGATGGAGTTATAAACATGGTTGTTGCAGACGGACCAGAAGTTGGAGACATCGTATTTAAACATCCAGAATTCTCTGGATTACACTTTACAGGATCTACCGCCGTGTTTAAGCACCTGTGGAAAGAAATTGGCAATAACATCGACATTTATAAGCAATACCCCAGAATAGTTGGTGAAACGGGTGGAAAAGACTTCGTTTTTGCACACCATACCGCTAAACCTGCACAAGTTGCTACTGGTTTAGCTAGAGGAGCTTTCGAATTCCAAGGTCAGAAATGTTCAGCCGCTTCTAGAGCATATATTCCTGACAACATCTGGCCAGAAGTTAAAGAAGAACTTGTTAAGCAGGTTAACAGCTTTAAAGTTGGACCAACCGAAGATTTCGGGAACTTCGTAAATGCCGTTATAGACAAGCGCGCCTTTGATAAAATCGCTTCTTACATCGATTTTGTAAAAGATTCTAAGGACGCCGAAATTATTGCAGGTGGAAACTACGACGATAGCAAAGGTTACTTTATAGAACCGACTGTTGTTGTAGCTAAAGACCCTAAATTCCGCACCATGTGCGAGGAAATCTTTGGACCGGTACTTACCATTTACGTTTATCCAAAAGACGAGTGGAAAGAGACCGTTAAAATCCTTAACGACACTTCGGAGTATGCGCTAACAGGTGCCATTTTCTCTCAAGACCGTTACGTTCTTTCTGAGCTTACTGATCTATTGGAGCAAAATGCAGGTAACTTCTACTTAAATGATAAGCCAACTGGAGCCGTTGTAGGACAGCAACCATTTGGAGGAGCTAGAGGATCTGGAACCAATGATAAAGCTGGTTTCTACCTAAACCTACTTCGCTGGACTTCGGTTAGAACATTGAAAGAAACCTTTGTTCCACCAACAGATTACAGATATCCATTTTTAGGATAATTTCTATCCAAATCGATTATAAAAGCTACTCTTCGGGGTAGCTTTTTTTGTTTTCCATCATTTTCAAAATGAAAATATTTTCCGAATTGAAAAGTAAATGCCGCTATTAAAAAAACTTACAAACACCTGTATAGCAGATACTTAACAAAAGTAACCAACACTATGGAATGGGTTTTGGAACAGCATAATCAAACCAAAACCCTAAAACAATGAAACGTACAATTAGAAACCTATTTTGTCTTTCTGCTTTTATCATTGGTTTGACCATTTCTCCCAATCTATTTGCTCAGCATAGTGGAGAATATCATACTGCCATTGGTTTAAGAGCAGGAGGAACCTCAGGATTAACCTTTAAACATTTTAGTAATAGTCACCGAGCTTTCGAAGGTATTTTGAGCTTTTGGAACCGTGGATTTGGACTAACTGGATTAATCGAGCATCACAGTCATACAGGTGCTCCAGGCCTTAAAGTTTACTACGGTGCTGGTGGTCACGTTGCCTTTTACAGTAGAGATGGATACTACCGAGACTACGACTGGTATTACCACGATTACGATAACGGAGTTAGCCTTGGTATTGATGGAATTGTAGGTTTGGAATATAAAATCCCTCCTATCCCAGTTGCCTTTAGTATAGACCTGAAACCCATGATAGACATTCATAGCTCTGGTTTAGTTGGATTTGGATTAGATCCGGGACTTGGAATCAAGGTCGCTTTCTAATAGAGATGACATTGTACATTGTTAAAGCCATTTCAGATTTCTGGAGTGGCTTTTTTTTCACCACGGTTTTTCACCACAGAGATACACCGAGGTTCACAGAGTTATTTTTCACCACAAAGGACACGAAGTTGCACAAAGTTTTTTTTGTGGTCTGAGGTAGTTGTCTCAGTCAAATCGAGTGAATTTGGATGCTTCAAATTAAAAGAAGCAAACAAATTTGTATCGAGATTCACCACAGTTTTTTTTATTTCTAAATCGGAGCGAGGGTTCGCCGAGCGCATCGACCCGCTAGACGTAGGGGTGTATCGAGGTGCACCACAGATTACGTAGATTAATATTTTGATTAGGGATGAGGGATTAAGGGAAAATCGGAAGCTTATAAATCAACGCAAATTATCCCTCTTTTCATCCTTTTTCTCGTTTAATAAAAAGTTTACAGGCTAATTAACCCGAGATTCACAGGCCAGAACGATTTATCCCTCATCCTTCATCCTTCATCTTCCCGAAACGTAGCTTTAAGATTAGTCCATCCGTTGCATCTAGGCCAAAACGATTTATCCTTCATCCATTCATCTCTTAATCTATGGTCCAATGCAAGCAAAGCGTATAGCATAAAGCATTTTGTTGAACTGATTAAAAAAGCATCCCTCTTACCAAAAAACCTTAGTTTCCGAACTCAAACATGAGACTGAAATACAAAATCCACCACTTTTTTACGAGTAAAAGAACTCTAGCGAACTGCCATAGAATGCTAAATAGATGGAATCCCTACTACGCAGGATTAAGCCCAGAGCTTCAAAAGGCGTTTCAGCTTAGGATCCTTCATTTCCAGAGAAATACGGTGTTTGAATGCGCACCTGGGCTTAACCTTACCAACCAAATGGAGCTCATTATTTCCGGTGGATTTGTACAGCTTACTTTTGGGTTTAAGAAGGATGTTTTAGATGTGTTTAACTACATCTATTTAGCAGCTAAGCCCTACTCCTACCGCCATATTGCAGGAAAATTTAAAGGGGATGTTAACCCACATAAACACCGTGTTACACTTACTTGGCCTTATGTAGAAAAAGGCTTTGTAATTCCCGACGACGGTTTAAACTTGGTGCTCCACGAATTTGCTCATTGCCTTTATTATGAAAATCAACTGGACGAAGGAATGGGACAGTTTTTGGACAACCAAGGAATGAAAGATTGGCATTTTTATGCAGCGAAAAAGCGCAAACGTATTTTAAACGGAGACCAAAGACTTTTTAGGACTTATGCCGCTAAAAACATGCTAGAAATGTTTGCCGTATCAGCCGAAGTCTTTTTTGAGCAGCCCAAACATTTCGCCAGAAAAGAACCAAGACTTTACGACAGCATGTGCAAGCTATATAACCAAGATCCAAGAAATTGGGAAAACCCGAGGTTGAAGGAGTTTTAAACCTGCCAAAAACTACAATAACTGCTCACTGGGCGGCCACAAAAAACCCCGACAACAACTTGCTGGGGTCTTTTTATTAGGTGAGGATAAAGTACTTCTTTAGTTGTCTACTCAACAACAATCCTAACCGTTGCTCCACTTTCGTATTTTAGTAAATAGGTACCGCTTTGCACATCCGAAATATCTAAAGCATCGCTTTGAACAAAAGATTTAAGGGTACGTCCTTGGATATCTAGCAAAGAATAATTGGCTTTAAGATTGGTATTTAAAATACCCGTATTGTTGGGGTTGGGGTAGGCGGAAGAACCTTGAAAACCTTCCTTATCCGATATGGAACTAACTGGGTTGTAACCTAATTTATAAATGTAAAAATCTGTTGGAATTTCATGATCAAATGGACCATAGTGTTCTGGGAAATTTTCTTTGGAACCATTAGCAGATAAAACTATTATTTCCTCCTCATCCGTAAGTAGAAAATCATAAAAGGAACCAGCTGTACCCCTACCCAGAGGGAAAATCTGATCAACAATATTTCCTGCGGTATCCACCTCCATAATCCAGGTATTAAATGGACTATTTTTACCTTGCAAATCCCCATCGGTTGACTTGCTTTTTCCCCCGAGAACTAAATTCCCATTTTCTCTACCATAAATATTGAAAAAACCGTCAAAATCCGAACCACCGTATGTTTTCTTATATGCTACGGTACCATCCTTGTAATTAATTTTAATTAACTCACCATTTGTCCCAGCTCCAAATCCCACTGGACCAGCTAGATAAAAATAATCACCGATTATTAACGAATTACTTGAAACTGTAGTTTGTTGAGACAGATCGGTAAATAGCAGTTGACTTAAATACTTGATTTTACCATTAACATTTATCTCTACGAAAACTAAAAATCTCTCAGCATTTTCGTTCTCCAAAAATGCGAAGTCTGAATCATTAGAATATGAATATATCGCCGCTATAACCGTTGAATCATCCAATTGATTAGCATATGCAACCCCATCATAATTACTCCCACCAATCGACATCTCCCACTCCAACAGCCCCTCATTATCCGTTTTCACAAACCATGCATCATACGAACCTTTTGATTGGGAGTATAAACTATCTGGATCATTACTGTCTTTATCTCCCAGTAACAAATAACCATTGGAATTTAAGTTCATAAACCTCATTAGATATTCATCCCCATAGGTTCCAAAACAGTTGGTTTTAATTGCCCCTGTGGAATCAAGAATGGTAAGATTAAAATCCTTAAAGTTTTTTTTAAAATTTTGTCTGCAAACACCTCTGTAACCAAATACATATTCTTTATTTGCTGATAAAACTAAGTCTTCAATCGTAACATTAGTACCTCCTGAGATTATCTCGTTACCAGTTTGATCAAAACCAAACCAATGGCCGTAATCTTCTCGATTTTGTCCTCCATTTACAAACCCACTGGCTGCATAATTTCCATTTCCTAAATCAAACAGTTTATCAGGATTATCCATATCTGCTGTACCGTAAATATTTTCCCATTGCTTATGTATTGGCAATTGAGAAAATACATCACTAGCCAATAACAGTACAGTTATTATGATTATGTATTTAGACGATTGCATGATTTACTCTTTTATTAATATTTTACTGTATTTCTCGGAGCCTCCCTCTATTACTAGGGTGTAAAAGCCGGATTCAAGTGAACTCACATCAATTTTATGCTTGTACAAATTAGATTCACTTAAATCTCTTTTTACCACCAGTTTCCCCGTCATATCAAACAACATCAACTTTGAAATTCCAAAGACTTGCTTTTTAAAAATGATTTCTAACGACTCTTTCATCGGGTTGGGGTAAGCGGACACTCCCAAAGAATTCTTCTCTGAAATATGTAACACCTTCCCATCAGCTCCACCTCCTCTATTTAATAAACTTGGTGATGGATTAGAGCTGTAATTCAACTCCATATCATCGGACTCTGCAATGCAACCGTTATCGTACCTTACCTTTACACTATAATTACCAGGGTGGGATAAATCTGGTCTAAAATTAGGTAACACCGCACCAACTATATCCTCCCCGTTCTTCACCCATTGAAAACTTGTTGCTAATTCAGCACCTACTGTATGTGCTGTTAGATTGACAATATCTCCAATTTGCACCTTCACAATTTCAGGTTTTGCACATTTAAGGTAATGCAAATTATAAACCTGCTCTCCGGTCAACTCGTTTTGTTGGCTCAGACTGTTTACTCGTTGCTGAATTTTAAATTTATAATATTCGTCCTCATTGGTTTCCTTGGCCAAAGCACTGTCCATGCGAAAGCCAATTTCAATATTTCTTAATTCTTCATGTTTCATATTTAAGCCACCTACCCAAGCATTGGCTGCGGTTAGCCTTATGGTGGTATGCAGGGTATCTATTGTTTGGTGCTCAGGTTCTTCTGCACCAAATTGAGTGGAAGGAATATGTCCACTAAGTGGAAATATTTCTACCCCAGCTCCTTGCATTCCAGAATTCACCCATTTAGTAAATAAATTTTGCCCAAGGTTAATTATAACGGCTCCATCATTATTTAATGAGTGGGTTCCAGAATCACTTTGTGTAAAGTTAAGCTGCAAACTAGCCTTCCCTCGGTAGTTAGCCACCTCTAAGTTAGTAGTCTGCCATCCCAAAAACCGGTGCAAAGAACCATTGCCAATGGTATCTACTTCCGCTTGATTTTTTCTCAGACTTAAGTCTCTGTTATCTTGATTTTCTCCTTTAGATTCTTTGTTTGAACCAAAATAAAATAACTTCCCACTTACGGTTATATCCAAAGTTTTATTGAGTGAAATTGCATTATTGGCAATAACATTATCCATAATGTTAGAGCTTTCTTCTGCTACCATACCATAAGGAGGGTTTTCCGATCGCTCAATTCTCGCGAGAAAATCAAAGTTATCATGGTACGTCAGAGACAGGAGTTTATACTGTAGTCCTGAGAAAGAAATCCCCCCGAACAAACCACTTAAAAACTCAATAGGCTCATCAAACACCTCTGGATCTGGGCCACCTTTCCATAAAATACTTATTACCGTATCTGTATTTGCTGAAATGGGAGGAATATAAACGGGAGCATGATTTATCCTGTCACCAACAAACTTCCCGCTAACCGGATTCCAAATCCAATTCCTTGGCCAAGGTTGGTCCGTACTCTTTTTAGCGAAGTATACACTCAACTTTTCACCTCCACGAGTGGGTTCATTTCCTTTATTGGTTAACCTAACGTGCACCCAATGATCTTCGCCTGGAATAGGGCGCGATGACTCCAACCCTCCCGCATTTGAAACATCCTCAATTTGGTTTACCCAAATGCTTGTCCAAAATCTTAAATTATTCTGGTTCGTCGGTGTTTGTAAAGGTTCACTTCCATCATCCAGCTCATAATCTTTTATGTACAATTCTTTATTCTGGAATTTCACCAGAACTGGAGCTGATGTAGTTATACAGCCATTGTTATCTGTAGTTTGCACATAATATATTGAATCCTTAACGGCTATCGGACCGCCATTTAATCCACTTGGATCATAGGTGTGAACCCTTGCCGATCTTGAACGATTATTGATTACATCTTTAGGATCCCATTCCCACGTTTGGCTGTTCTTCTTTAAATATTGTGTAACATACCTCCATTGGTAATCATGCCCATTTTGAAACCATTTATTCTGGTTACCAAAAGGAGCTCTTGCATTATTATAAATTTCTAGGGTATGCAACCCTTTTGCAGGGTCAGGAAAAAAATGCATGTATAAGTCTACCAATTCCCGGTTCCCGTAATGTGGGTTCTTTCTAAATTTTAGGGTATCAGATGAGGTAGTGTCATCACTGTAAATAATGTGTGGCATTATACTCCACATAAACCAATTAAAACCACCAAGTTTTATGTTATTTCCATCTCCAATAATCGTATCCCAAGAAGCTTTAAAATCACTTTGTATTTCCTGGATACTCTTGCCATTAGCATTTTTACCTTTACTTAAGAGATCGCCCACGTAATCACTATACTGTCCATCACCTGGTACATGATTAGGGTCATCCTCCTTCGGATAGAAATCTTCTTCTTTAATAAAATTGGAGGATTCTGTATAAAAAATCGGGAAAATATCGATGCTGTCCCCATTGTAAGAAGGATGCTCCACCTGGCTTTTAATCATAGACACCATCTTGCGATATGCCTCCATTCCATCAATATCCCACGGGGTTGTAGTCCATGCTGCGATATGCCAACGGTCTAACAAAGGGTTGGCTTGCGCGGCAAATTTGTAATACAATGCGGCTGTATCGTTGGGATTCCCGTCTATCTCATAAAACTTCTGGTAATAGTCTTCCTGATCATACGGAGCCTGATTGTTTCCCTCCAAACCAGGATACCACCAAGGTGATAAGTAAGACTCAACCCGAGCTATTTCTCCAGTATCTTTAAACACTTTTAAAGCCCTTAAATAGGGTAAAAATTTGTTGTCAAATCGCCATACTAGACTGTCCAGCACAGTTCTGTTGTACTCAATTAATTCCTGTGGCTTCGTTGGAAAGTCTTGTAACTCCTGGCCATCCGGTAACCACCATTCATATTCCGTACAAATGGCTTTGATTCCTAAATTCTTTAGGAGCCCAGAACAACCTCCAGATTTCTGGTTATTTCTAGATCTATAGGAATCTATTTCTTTATTAAAATCGCGTATGGCTATAACTGTACTTAATACTGGATTTATGGTTATTTCAGCATTAGGAAAACGATCGATTATGGGACTTATCACTTCCCACCCTTCCCATAACGTGTCGTTATCTAATTGTTCAACCAGCATTTGTTTGGAAACTCTACGTACATTCTCAACTTCCCGGTTACTCTTCAAGTCAGAACTGTAGTTATCAAAGTTTTCATTTAGCGCAAGGCCCACTTCAATTCCTAATTGGGATGCTTTACAAGTAAATTCGGCTAGCAAATCTCTATAAGCAGAATAAATGTGATTTTCTTTTGAAGTACCCTGGTCGAATATCCAACTGGTACCAAACATAATTAGATAGTTAATTTTATTTTTCTGAGCATACCATAAAAGCGCATGCTCCTTTTGGGGGTTTCCTAAAATACTACGGTTAAAATCGGCCCTTTTTCTATATCCGACCCAGTCAATGGACGTAGAGTCATTGTACAGGTTATAATTTGCATGGGTGTAATTGAATTGACTCGGCTCAATGAACCGCATAAAATCGTCTACGTACATCGCTTTATCTAGCCCCTGATTGTCGCAGGACGGATTATTCTGCCCTAGTACTGGCAGAGAGAGAGAGAGAGAGAGAGAGAGTAAGTATAAAATTGATTTTAAAAAAGGTAATTTCATTTTCCATGGGATTATTTGGGTTTGAATTACCTCGCTATTCTAATCCCTATAATTCTTTAATCGAAATTATCTGACATGTAATCCGAGTTAATATGCGGATTGTCATATTTTGAACTTTTAGATAAAAACCATCAATTTAAAGACTCAAGAAAGAAACCAAACCCTTATTCTCTCCTAAAAAATCTCTCTTGGTAAAGAATTTCCATAAGGATTTGGAACTAACGCAATTCAATACTCTTAAACTTCTTCGTAATATAAATGACCACTTAGCGCTGTATGACCACCGCGAGAATGTGAACCACAAAACAGGGTCTTAAACCTGTTTAGCTCTTTTAGTGAGCTATTAAAACCCCACTGTTAAATTCTAAATCCACCAGTACAATAATTCGCTTTATTTACGCGTATCTTTGGTACCATGAAAAAGGCGGAATTGCGCAAACACATAGAACGTATTCCCAACTGGATGGCCAATAAATACTTCGCCACGTTTTTTGTATTCGTACTATTTGTAGCTTTTTTCGACTCATACACCTTTGTAGACCTATACAAATGGCGCAGCGATTTAAGCAGACTGGAAGAAGAACGCAACTACTACCAAGACCGAATTGAGGAATTGGAATTAGATGAAAAAAATCTTTCTTCAGACATCAAAAACATAGAGAAATTCGCGAGGGAAAAGTACTTTATGAAAAAACCCAATGAGGAGATATTCCTAATCGTTCGCGATAAAAATTAAGGAAGGTTTACGCCCTCGAACTCATTTGGATTTAACATAGGTAACTTTACTCCATATTGCTCCTCCAAGACTTTTAACCACTCATTGGCAATTAACGCCGCACCTCTTTGGGTTGGAAATAATCCATCCATAGAGAAAAAGCCTCCGGTTACAAAGGTATAGTTGGTGTTTACCCCGTTCCACAAAATTCCCTTATCCTGAATTTGCCTGTACCACTGATTAAAATCTACAACGGGTATATTACGCTCCGCGGCTAACTCCTCAATTATATTATTGTAGATAGCGATATACTCCTTTATCACCCCAATTTCTTCCTCCAATAACACGTGAACGGAACCAAATGGAATCACCGATCCGTATCCTCCACATTTTATGGAGTCTATATCAACACTTAAAAGTATTCTCTCCTCTTCTTTTACATGCCGAGGTAAACCGAAGTCTTGTACGATAAAGTTATTTTCTCCCTCCTTAAAATTCACCTCAGGGTTAAATGCATACAAAACATTTAACTGGTCGGCCTGCTCCTGAGTTAACGTTAAAGCATTTCTTGGAATTAACTCAAAAAATGGAAAGTCGGTTATATCGGGAATATTGCCAATTAATCCTTTGGCCCCATTTACCATTAAACTGTCCAACAAATGACCTAGGTTTCTTCGAAATTGTACGTCGCTGGTTGGAAAATGAGCATCGGTTGTAACATAAATACCTCCACTTTCTGCCCACTTCAAAATATCATTTAGCCCCAACCAAACTGTAAAAAAGGTTGGGTTTTCCGCGGATACTCGCTCAAGAACCAACTGATTATCATCGTGTGCTACCCTAGACCAATAGGGATTAACCTGATGGTATCTTCTAGCCTCTAGATCACTTATTTTTAATTCTGGGATACCCAGATTATTTAAGCGCGCTCCTTGCCAACGCTCAAAATTTCTAGGATTTGACTCCCCTTCATAATCTACGATGGTTAATTCCTCAACATCGTTACAATCGTGTTTATAGCCCAATGCAACCCGGTTTCCAAAACCAACATCGTCGTACATAAAGGGACTAATAAATCGGTGATCACCAAAAAGGATAAACTGCGTGTTAAGAAGTGAAGGGTAAGAATTTAACTGACCGGAAAAGAAGAGTTCATTGTCCTGAAAGCCAGCGGTAATCTCGTCGCCAACTGCCACGTAATTAGAAAAATCGAGTTTACCCTCTTCAAACTCAAATGGCACTTCGGCTTCCTGAATATTTGGATCACAGGCTGTAAATAAAACCAGTGCTAATACTATTTTCCAAAAACTACAGTCCATATGAGAATCCAAAACAGTAAACAAATGCTCTACCCTTGTATTTACCACCAAAACCTGAGGGTTCGTGATAGGCCGTAATTTCGTCGGTTTCAGCCCATTGAAAAGCGGCATCAAAGGATATTTTCTTCTTTATCTTAAGGGTAAACCCCGCGTGGTATCCATTGCGATCCGAATCCGGTGTTTCTGGACCGTAAAATTGTTTGTTGGTGGGGGTTAAATCTCTGGAAAACCCTGCCCTTAGGGTTAGACTTTGACCAGCTTTCCGCAATACACCAAATCGAAAAGCTTCCGAATCTCTCCAATTTCTTCGCTCCGAAATATCATTGAGAACATCAGTATTTTCCTCAAAATCTATCTCTAATTTCTGGTAAACACTCCATCCCGTAAAATTAACTTCGCCCGTAAATGCCCATTTATCGTTGGGCTGAAGACTTAATCCTACCATAAAATTTGAGGGAGCGCTAATTTGCGAACTAAAATTCTGGTCGTACAACTGTTCGGATGCGGTTTCGGGAACGGTAAAATCTGCAAATCCGTTTTCAGCCTTAAACGTGTGTTGGGTTCTATAACTCATTCCAAACACAAAGCCTTTACTTAATTCTATTGAAGTACCTAGGTTAAAGCCAATAGCCCTTGAACTCGCCGTTAATAGAACACTTCCATACTCTCCTTCTGAGTCAGTTACAGGAATATCTCTCTTGTAATTTAAACTTCCAAATCCTGCCATAACTCCTATTCCAATGCTCCATGGACCTCTACCGTAGGAAATAGTGGGCTGAACATAAATTGCTCTTAGCGAAATATCGGTTACCACAAATCTCCCGGCCCAATTATCTTCCCATTTTAAAGATGATCCGTAGGGTGTGTAGGCCCCAATACCAAAGGCAAAACCCTTTCCTAATTTACGAGTGGCGTAAACGCTAAATGGCGTGGAAAGACCTCTTTGATTTCTATATTGTTGGTTGGTTGCTGGATTATAATGAACTATTCTACCATCCACCAAATTAACTCCGAAACTAATAGCTGTTTTGTTGGTACTAAACCCTAGCTGCGCTGGATTAAAAAATATTGCCGAGGGTCCTTGGTACAAACTGACCCCACAATGCCCCATTCCAGTTTGCTTTACACCCTGCAAATTGACCTGGTAGCCCCCTCCAAAAACCACATTGGACAGGGTTAACAAAACAATAATTAGACGATATGACAGAAAATTGGGGCGCATTTTCTGCAATTTTAGCCATATACATATCAGAATCAAATTTTAAAGGTCGATTTGATGAACTATTAGTTTAATTCTATAAGATTCTTAACCAAGTTCCTGTAATTTCTCCAGTCGTCCTATCTTGCAAAAAATTTTCAGAACATGGGTTTAAACAGTGCTGTTGAGGATTTCCCAAACTTTCCAAAGAGTATGTGGAGAGCTAAAGTGGAAAAAGAATTAAAAGGAAAAAAGTTCGAAGACCACCTGATATCACATTTTGTATCTGCCCCAGCTATTGATGCGTATCAAACTGCCGAGGATATTGAAAAGTTAACCATTGATCCCAAATTGGTACAATCCGCAGTTCAATTTTTTGCTTCGCAGAGCACCCAAAAAGGATATGAGATTTTTATTGACAAAGAGGAGGACGCCAATAAAAAAGCTCTGGTGGTTTTACAGCAAGGCGTTAGCTACCTACAATTTAAAAGTTCAAAAGACTGCATAGATTGGAATAAAGTTTTTAAGGATATAGATACTGGCTTACTGCAAATTTCGGTGGATTGTCATCCTAAAAACATTTTGGCCTGTATAGACGAAATGCCATTAAATTCTGGATGTAAACTTCAAATAGACCTATCTCCCTTTCACTCATCTTTTAACCTTAAAAAGCTAAGTGAGGAGTTCACCGAAGCGCAAGAAATAGCGAGAAACAAAGGAATTATCCTTCGCTACTTATTCGATTTTAATGGATTGGCCGGCACTGGGTGTAACTTCGAATTACAGCTGGCCGCCATGAGTTTGTTTTTCAAAGATTGGGTAGCTATTGCTGAAAAGAGTTCGGAAAGAGAGAATCTTATAAATGGCGTGCAATTTTCCTACGCAGCAAACCCAGAACTGTTTGCAGAAATTGCTAAACACAGAGCCCTTTGCTGTTTGTTTTCGAAAACGCTGCAGGAGTCGAATTTAGATTTAACCAAAATTTTCCCAGGAGGATTTCTTATTGCATACAATCAGCTCTTTAGAGGAACCAACGATGAAGAGGTAAATCTAATCCGTCTTTCTTCATTTGCTTTTGGAGCTTTCGCTTGCAACCCCGAAGCTGTTGTGTTGTGCGATTTTAAAACTGAGGAGAAAAACTTCATCCCTAGAGTAAGCGCCAATGTCGCCACCATTTTAGAGGAGGAATCTAAACTAGGACATTACGTTGACCCAACCGCAGGCAGTTACTACGTAGAAAAACTTACGCAGGAATTGGTTTTTGGTGCTATTGAAAAATCCAGGTCTTTTGTGTACTACGATTGGCACCAATTTGCACACAGCAAAAACTTTGTAAGCGAGGTAGATTTATGTTCCACCCAATTGAGAACTCTTTTTGAGACCAAAGAATTAGAAATGATAGGTGAAAACCTCTATCCCCCAGCGGGAAAAGAGGCGTACACCATTTTGGAAACTTTGAAACTGAAATAAACATGGCCGCATCGAAAAACAAAGCAAATTTTAACCTCGACGCGATGCCAAGTCGTGGGAAGGTAAAATCATTTGACGCCGCAGAAGGCATTGCTGTAGTATCAAAGTATACTGATAACGAGCGATTGGCTTTCTTAAAAAAATACGGTGCTGGTGAGGCTCCTTATTTAAGAGGGCCTTATGCCAGTATGTATGCGATCCGCCCGTGGACCATTCGCCAATACGCAGGTTTTAGTACCGCTCAAGAAAGTAATGCATTTTATAGAAGGAATTTAGCTGCAGGACAAAAGGGCTTATCCATTGCCTTTGATTTGGCTACCCATCGGGGTTATGATAGCGACAATCCAAGGGTAAAAGGAGATGTAGGGAAAGCTGGAGTTGCTATAGACTCCATTTTGGATATGCGCATCTTATTCGATCAAATTCCGCTGGATAAAATGTCGGTATCGATGACTATGAACGGAGCAGTAATTCCGATTATGGCTTTTTACATAGCAGCGGCGGCAGAACAAGGTGTAGCACCAGAACAATTGGCCGGAACCATACAAAACGACATTTTAAAGGAGTTTATGGTTAGAAACACCTATATCTATCCGCCTGCTCCCTCTATGCGCATAATTGCCGACATCTTTAAGTACACCTCGGAAAAAATGCCCCGATTTAACAGCATTAGTATCTCGGGTTACCACATGCAAGAGGCAGGCGCTACCAACGATCTTGAGTTGGCATATACCCTAGCCGATGGACTGCAATACATAAGAACCGGTTTAGATGCCGGATTAAGCATCGATGATTTCGCACCAAGACTTTCTTTTTTCTGGGCTATTGGAATGAATCCATACATGGAGATTGCTAAGATGCGTGCAGCTCGTGTTCTTTGGGCGGATATTGTAAAACAATTCAATCCAACCAATCCAAAATCCATGGCCTTGCGAACACATTGCCAGACATCGGGTTGGAGTTTAACAGAGCAGGACCCCTATAACAATGTTTGTAGAACAACCGTTGAAGCCATGGCAGCTGCATTTGGTGGAACTCAGTCGCTGCATACCAACGCTTTGGATGAGGCCATAGCACTGCCAACTGATTTCTCGGCGCGTATTGCTAGAAACACGCAATTATTTATTCAGCACGAAACGGGTATAACTAAATCTATTGACCCCTGGGGAGGAAGTTATTTAGTGGAGTCGTTAACCAAGGAGTTAATAGACAAAGCCAGAGTTCACATTAAGGAAATAGAGGAGCTAGGAGGAATGGCTAAAGCCATAGAAACTGGTTTGCCGAAAATGAGAATTGAGGAGGCTGCTGCCCGTAAACAAGGAAAAATAGACAGCTTACAGGATGTTATCGTAGGGGTTAATGCCTATCAAACAGAAGAGGAAGCCGACATTGAAATTTTAGAGGTAGATAACACCAAGGTAATTGCCGAGCAGAAAGAGAAGTTAGCCCAATTGCGCAACGAGAGAGATAGCGAAGCTACCCAAAAGGCATTGGATGCAATTTCCGAGGCGGCAAAATCTGGAAATGGTAATCTGTTGGAATTGGCGGTTGAAGCTGCAAAAGCAAAAGCTACACTGGGAGAAATTTCTTCGGCCATGGAAACAACTTTCGGAAGGTATAAGGCTACCATCAATAGCATTAGTGGAGTATATCAAGAGACTGTGAAAGAAGATAAAGATTTCAAAACAGCGAAAGAGCGTGTAAATAAATTCGAAAGTCTAGAGGGAAGAAGACCCAGAATTATGGTAGCCAAAATGGGACAAGACGGCCACGACCGCGGTGCCAAGGTGATATCTACTTCCTTCGCCGATATCGGTTTTGACGTGGATATTGGCCCCTTATTCCAAACCCCACAAGAAGTTGCGAAACAGGCATTAGAAAACGATGTACACATTGTTGGAGTGTCTTCTTTAGCAGCAGGGCACAAAACATTAGTTCCCGAATTAATTCAAGAATTAGAGAAACTTGGTAGACCCGAGATACTGGTTGTGGCTGGCGGAGTTATTCCGAGACAAGATTACGATTACTTGTACGATGCTGGAGTAGTTGGAATCTTTGGCCCAGGAACTAAAATTGCCAGTGCAGCAATAGAATTATTAGACATCCTAATAGAAGGAAAACAGAGCTAAAAAAGTCTCAATTTCTTTATCCTATAAAAACAACGACTGACCGAATCCTGAATTTAGTCAGTCGTTTTTTATTTACGCCTTATCGAAAACCCGCAAAAGTGTTGTACAGCATACTGTTCAGGCTAAATTGATAGTTATTGATGTAGCTTAGTTCATGGTTTGATTTCAAAGACATTCGTAATTCAATAGACACTTAACAAGAAATTTGATTAGACCCATTGTCTATGTTAAACCGATTGTTATGAAAAGATTACATCGCCCCATAATGGCTGTGGCTATTATAGGTATGGCAGCAATAGCCTGCCAGAAAGAATCTCCCAAAGATTTCACCAATGACATGAACCAAGTTCATGCCTTAGCAAATTCGAATGGTGAGAAAATTCCAAACGAATACATCATTGAGTTAAAGCAGTCTGGATTACCCCTACCAGGCTCGAACAACGCTAACCCCGAGGATATTAGAAAAAGCTTTAACACCATTACAAGTACCCTTGGTATAGAAGCAAAAATCAACCATGTTTATCACGCCTCCATTATTGGTGTTGCCGTAGAAATGTCTGAAAGTGCTGCAAAATTACTTGAAAATTCAGGGTTGGTTGAACGCGTAGAGCAAGACCAAATCGTATCTATCATTGATGGTGAAAAGCGCGCAAACAAGGGAAAATCGAAAGACCAATACAAAGTAACCGGAAAGGGTGGTAAAGGTAAAGGCGGAGGAGGAAGTGACCCAACTCCAGATGACGGAACAGGAGGAGGCAAACCCGGAAAAGGTGGTGGAAAGGATAAAGGAGGTTCCGATCCAGCTCCAGAGGAAGATCCAACACAAGAACCACCTGCACCTGAGCCCAATACACAAATTGTTCCTTGGGGAATTACTAGAAGCGGCGGATTTGGTGATGGTTCAGGGAAAACTGCATGGATATTAGATACTGGAATCGATTTAGACCATGATGATTTAAATGTTAGTAGCTCGAAATCTTCATACTTCACCACCAGTTCAGCCAATGATAATAACGGCCATGGAACTCATGTCGCTGGAATTGTTGGAGCCATTGACAATACTTTTGGAGTAGTGGGAATGGCTCAAAATGCGACTTTAGTTTCGGTTAAAGTTCTTGATGACAATGGTAATGGGTCTGTTTCGGACGTGATTGCAGGTATAGATTATGTAGCAGCAAACGGAAGGGTTGGTGATGTAGCTAACTTAAGTTTAGCTGGTCCTGCTTCAAGCAGTTTGGACAATGCCGTTATTGCAGCCGCACAAAAAGGCATATTCTTTACTATAGCTGCTGGAAATTACTCCGAAGACGTTTCAAACTACTCTCCTGCTCGAGCCAACGGAGCGAATGTTTTCACCATTTCTGCAATAAACAAAAATGATGTTTTTGCTTATTTCTCTAACTACGGTGCCGCTTGCGATTACACTTCTCCAGGTTACGAGATAACCTCAACATGGTCTAACAACAGCTATACCACTATTAGCGGAACCTCTATGTCAGCCCCACATGCTGCTGGAATTTTACTGTTAAATGGAAAAATAAACAGTACACAAAACTGCATAGGAGATCCAGATGGAAACAATGACCCTATAGCAATACGCTAGAGCTTAAATCTAGTTATCACTTTGGTTGGGAGGTCTATTACAGGCCTCCCTTTTTTTGTGCTATAAAGTTGGATGAAAGCAAAGAATCCAAAAATCGCTCTTTTCATTATGTGCAATGCAATCAATCCCATTGTATGTTTAAATTTCCAGAGCCAGTAAACCATCCAACATTAGTTGCTGGAATTGGGGAGATCAGAAATTTCTATACTACTTAATTGTTTATGCATTTAAGCTTGCTATGGTCCTCCACCAAGCACTACCCTTCCTAGGGTTAAACAATGTTGGAATTGCAGAAAGTGAACCCCTTGCTATCGCATTGCAGCATGAATTAGCGAACATAAAATAAGAAGGAAATATTCATCTCAATTGTAAAAATAAAATGTATGCGATACAAAGAAGGGGAGGCACCTTACGATACCTCCCCTTGTTGTTACGGGCCATGCATTTTCTATTTGATAGTCCCCACCGTCATTATTAAACTACATGTCCGTAGCCTGCTGTGGCAAGCTAACAACCCGTAACATTTACGTTTATATCTAAGGTTCTTCTATCTCCGGCGGAGTTGAGATAGCTTAACCATCCTGAGAGTCCATACTGGGCATTTTTTACATTTCCACTCATACCTAGTTGGAATCCGTATTTATATGCAATTGGTTTGTGTTGTAATTCTTTTGTCACTCCAGCATTATCCCCTAAACCAACTATTGTTGAAGGATTAGTTGGGCTTGGATCCATAATGTAATAGAACCAATCTTTGTGACTTCCTGGTATATGATCTGGACCAGCAACGTATGATCTACCTAAACTTGACCATTGAGTCCAGTTCTTTTTCTCAGCCAAATTTATGGTTAACTCCCATTTATCGTTAGGATTTTTAAGGCTCACGATAGTTCCGGTAATTTGCGCAGTTCCATCGCCGTTATCCACAAAAGACCCTGTTCCAGACTCCCATTTAAATGCCTGGTGAGCGGAGGTTGAAGGGTGGTAAAGTTCAAACCAAACGGAACGTTCAACCGCTCCATCTTGGATATGCTCTAAGGTACAAGTCTTCTCTACATTCTTAAGAATTCTAATACCCTGCAAACCTGAGGCTACAAAAATTACTTCGCCGTTGGTTGAAACGTGGTTAACTGAGCCGTTATCGGAAAATTTGTAAGAAGAGATTAATCGGTATGTACCAGTATTCTCGTCCAATATTAGCACACCATCACAACCGTAGGCTAAAATGGTATAATCTCCGAATTCAACAGCGGAAATAGCGATTCCATCTCCATCAACAAATTCGTATTCTCCGAGAATATTACCCGTATGACGGTCCACTTTAAGAAGCCCATCGTCACCCAGGTTAACTAATACGTAATCATCATAACATTCAATGGCGTTTTTTCCAACGGTAGTTACGTCGTAACCAGTTAACGGTACATTTAAAATAGGACCAGCTGTAAAACCAGAAGCACCATAAAATAATAATCTTGAGTCTGCTCCTTCACCGGCTAGTACACATAGATAATCTGCAGTTCCGTGTATGTATTTAGCATCGTTTACGTTGATGTCATCCACCAATGCCATAGTGATTGGATCTAAAATGAAACTTCCACCACCTACATCACCTGTTGAAACAAGCACACCTGCTGGATTATAACGTATACTATTTGCTGAATATGAAGGCAGAGCAACTTCAGTCATGGTGGTTGGAAGGCCTGAGCCATCCAAATCCCATCTTTGCGCCACTGCACCCTGAGTAATAGAAGTGCTATACAGGGAGGACAATACATCGCGGGCACCTGCTATGTAAAGTGCCCCACCTGCAATATCCAGGTTATGCAAATCCGTATCTGCAATAGTCATTTGGAAAATAAGCACTGGGTTGTTTGGATCAGTTACATCGAAGATATCCAACGCACCTCCATATCCCTCACCTACCTCGTGGTAAGTAACATATGCAAGATTGCCATCGAATTGAATATGTGTTGCAGCTAAGCCAACACCCCCTACAACAGGGGCAGCCACTTCTGCTACAACTTCTAAATCGATGGGTACAAAGCTTTTGTGTAAATCGCTCTGTAAATGACGACGAACCATGTCCATACGTTGACGTAACACAGTCCGATCTGTTTCTACTTGAATCCGCTCACTCTGAGTCTGAGGATCAGGGGAAAGATCCGATTTTGTACAGGAATCTAGCAATACCAATACCGATAATGCTAATCCTAAAAGTTTAATTGACGTTTTCATCTAGTTGGGACCATTTAGTTCGACTCAAATTTACGCCGCAAACCTTGATTTTACAGGGCTTTTGCCCTATCTCAACCTATCTTACGGCTAACATCATTTATACCGATGATATAAATCTTTAATTGACTATTTCCAGAATAAAAACCAACCAATCGGGAGTGATATCAAGGTAAAAATGCCCACAATTCAGACTCTTATTGCACCTAATTCGATTAGCCACAAAGGGACATCGATTAACAACGGACATAAAAAAAGTCGCCGTAGTGCTACGGCGACTTTTAAATCTATTATTTTAACAGTTTACTACTTCTCCTCACAAAGAATAACATCTAAGTTCCAGTCGGCTTTTCTAAGATCTCCATCTGGGTGTTCGTACCAGAACCATCCAGCCATTCCGTAGGCAGAGTTCTTATCATTTGCTCCACCTTCTCCAATCTGGAATCCCATTGAGTAATCTGATGGGCGAATAGTGATGTTTGAAATAAATCCGGCGTTATCACCCAATCCAACCATTTGTGATGTTTTAGTGGTATCAATGATATAGTAAGTCCAATCCTCGTGAGCTCCTGCCACATATCCTGCGCCTTGCTTAAAGGTTCTTCCTTTTGCAGACCACTCAGCCCAGGTAGACTTTTCAGCAAAGTACACCGTCATATCCCATCTATTATTGGGGTAGTTTGGAGAGTATATCTCACCGTATAAAACTGCTTTACCGTCAGGTAACTCTTTAAATACTCCAGCTCCACCCTCGAATCTAAATCCTCTATCAAATAATATTCCATTCACCAAAGAGAAATCATCTAACCATACAGCTTGGAAGAATGCGTAACCTGGATCTGCACCCTTAACAGTACATTCGGTAAGTTTTTGCACTACGACTGGATCTTCTTCACAAACCGAACCTTGACCATCTGTGTATGCTATAACCGTGAAAGGTCCATATGTGTTTCCTAGAATATTTTCTGAACAAGAGGTATGAATTTCAATCCATTGTCCATTATGATAAAACTTGGTTGCTGGACCTAAGCGGCCTTTAAAATCAAAACCAACAATAGTAAGCTCGTCTCCATTTTGAATGTTGGTAAAGTCACCAACAACAAGGTGGGTTTTTCTATCTTTAAACTGATAATTCACTCCAGAAGGCCCTTCGTAACGCACGGTAAAATTCTGCATCTTACCCTCGCATTGGCAGTCCCCAGTTGGTGGATTGTCATTATCATCATCGTCGTCATCGTCACCATCGCCTATATCAGGTAATCCAGAACAGGTATTATCATTTGCAAAGTATTCACCACAACCAGGACAATCACCGCTTTTGTTACAACCTGATTTTACCCAAACCCCCAGGATGTCTCCAGTTCTAGTTACTGACATTAGATTTCCTATGATTAGGTTATCCAATTTAACATCTTCGTTTCCAGCTCCTGCAGGCGCAAAGTCAAGAACAACGTTACTTAGGTCCTTAGACGAAACAATGGTTACATCATTACATCCATCGAATTCTACTTCAATTTCGGGCTCACAAGAACCTTTACTACCCTTGTTTCCCTTCTTCTTACTTTTCTTTTTTCCCTTACACTTTAAGTAAGATTCAGAACCCTCCGCTTGAAGAATATTAACATCTCCATTAGCTTCGGTTAACAACACATAGGTTTCACCTGCGTTAATGCTTTGATAGGTTCCCGAAATAGATCCAGGATTCGATGATTTTGCAGTTTGAGAAACAAACTTTAGTTTATCAATTTCGATTGTCAAGTTCATTGACTTGTATTTCGCGCTATTTTCACCTGTTGAAACACCTGCAAAGGCGTTTACTGCAGTACTAATGGCTTCACCATTTTCCTTTCCTATGGATAGCGTTTGCTCTTCACGGTTAAAATCTGAAAGACTAGCTGAACTTAAGCTTCTTAGTGAAACTTTCTCTGAGAACAGATTTCCTTCAAAAGGAATTTCTATAACAGCATTTCCGGCCTCACTATTGCCCATTAGGTTAAGAGAGCCTGTTTCCGTGTAGGCTGCCTCAATGATCCAGTCTTTGATGGTAATAGAAGAGATTAACTCAGGTATTACCTCATCAGATAAATCAATTAAGTCTACCGAAGATTTAATTTCCGCTCCCTTGTAATTTCTTACTACAAAAAGATTAGAACCATCTACCAGCATAAATTGAGAGGTTACCTTTCCTTGAAGTTCAGAAGAAGGTGATGCTTTTGCCACATGCATCCAAAGCATATCTTGCTCTGCCGCTGCGCCGTCCGTAGTAATATCCTCAACAGTTTCTTGGAATCTTTCGCCTAGAACTTCTGAGCTGTTTTCTACATTAAATGCTTTGAGTTGATTTTTTGCCTGTTTAAGGTCTTTCTGACATCCTACAAATGCCACTGCCAGACCCGCAATTAATAATAACTTTTTCATGATGTGGGGTGTGTTTTTCTGATTATACCCCCAAACGTATAGACAGTATTTCTTTATCTAAAGCGTTGTAACTCATCTCAAAGTCTATTCTATCTCAAGTCATTTTTCATGCAAAATCTCCCTGATGGATATCAAAACTATTCGCTAAAAATCCATACTTAGGTCATAAAAAAGCCTCACAATTAACCCTTAAACCAACTCCTGCATAAATCGATTTATTGCTTTTTTAGGACTATCTAACTCCTTATCGTCCAACCTTCGAATCATTTCCGAACCTATTATTCCACCATCGAAAAAGGTGGATGCATAGGTAATGTCTTCCTTTGATTTTATACCAAACCCTAAATAGGTTTCAGTTTTTAAGTCCATAGCCCTTAGCCTTTTAAAAAAGGCTTCGTTATCGGAAAGACTTAGTTTTTTACCGGTAGTGGCATTGCTACTCAGCACATAAATGAAGCCCAAATTAGCTTGATCCAAGACCTCAATATAGGTACTACTACTCGCAGGTGATATTAAAAAAACGGGCTTAATATTATAGGTGTTAAAAAGAGCCTGATAATGCTTTTGGTAGTAATTAAAAGGCAAATCGGGTAGGATAACCCCAGTAACACCTGCAGTTTGCGCCTGAGATAAAAAGTTCTCCACCCCATAGCTCAAAACGGAATTTAGGTACCCCATTAGGTATAAATCGGGGTGATCCGTACGCTCTAATTTAAACTGCTTTAAATCCTCAAAAATCTTATCCAAGTTAACCCCAAGTTCCAATGCCTGTTTAGAGCTTTCCTGAATGACAGGCCCGTCGGCAAGTGGATCACTAAAAGGGATACCCACTTCAATAAATTTCACCTTTGCATCCGCCAAAGCATGAAGAATCTCTAGAGTAGATTCTGGTCTGGGATAACCCGCCGTAAAGTAAATGCCCAATTTATTTTTCATGCTCCTGATCCTTTAAAAATTCTTGATAGGTTCTCATGTCTTTGTCCCCTCTTCCTGATAGGCAGATAACTACAAGGTCGTCGCGTTTTAACTCCATTTGGTTAAGCACTGCAAAGGCATGCGCCGATTCCAAAGCTGGGATTATACCTTCTAACCGTGACACTTCAAGTGCCGCATTTAGCGCTTGCTCATCGGTTACTGCCTGGAAATTCACACGAGAGCTGTTGGCCCAGTGAGCGTATGCTGGTCCAATCCCTGGATAATCCAGGCCTGCAGAAATACTATGAGGTTCAATTATCTGACCGTATTGATCTTGCATCATCAAGGTCATAGAACCATGAATTACGCCCTGTGTACCCTTTGCTACCGTAGCAGCTGTCATTCCGGTATCCACGCCATGCCCTGCGGCTTCAACAGCTATGAGCTCTACATTTTCATTTTCAAGAAAATGATAAAAGGCTCCTGCGGCATTGCTTCCACCACCTACACAAGCTATTACCTTATCTGGATGTTCTCTTTGTTCGCTCTCGACTAATTGCACTTTTATTTCGGAGGAAATGATGCTCTGAAACCTCGCCACCAAATCGGGGTAAGGATGCGGTCCAACAACAGAACCAATTATATAATGCGTTTCATCGGGATGATTTATCCAATCGCGTATAGCCTCATTCGTTGCATCTTTTAGCGTTTTAGAGCCGCTTTTTGCTGGCCTTACTTCAGCACCCAACATTTTCATACGAGCAACATTGGGCGCCTGACGATCTATATCCTTCTCCCCCATGTACACAATACAATCTAATCCTCTCAAAGCGCATACCGTAGCCGTTGCAACACCGTGCTGGCCTGCCCCAGTTTCGGCAATTATCCTTTTTTTACCGAGCGCTTCGGCAAGTAAAATCTGACCAATGGTGTTGTTTATTTTGTGTGCTCCTGTATGGTTAAGATCTTCCCTTTTCAGGTAAATTTTTGCACTGTATTTTTCGCTTAATCGCTTGGCGTAAAATAATGGACTTGGTCTTCCTACATAATCCTTAAGTAGTCCAACCCATTCCTTTTTAAAGGATTCTGAATCCATTATTTTCAAATAGGCCTCCTGGAGCTCCTCTATGTTTTTCCGAAGCATTTCGGGTATGAAGGCTCCCCCGAAGTCGCCGTAAAACCCTTCGCTATTAACTTGATACTTATTTGTATAGCCTAATGGCAAATCATGCATTTTCATCAATTGCAGATTTCAGTTTTATTAATGCATCTATATTTTTCAAACCCGGCTCAATTTCAAAGCCAGAGTTAACATCCAACCCTACACAAAAAGGGTGCTTTTGGGCATATTCTATGGCTTCAACTTGGTTTTCTGGAGCTATTCCCCCACTTAAAAAGAAAGGCTTTTCCAATGCGTAATTATTAAGTCTGGACCAGTCGAATCGGACACCATTACCACCAGGTAATTTCCCCGCGGTATCAAAAAGAAAGTAATCTACATAGGGTTCAAATCCTCGTAATTGCTCTAACCTCAAATTCCCTTTTTCAACCCGAATGGCTTTGAATAGTTCCACTCCAAGCCCCTTTATTTCCGCACAAAAATCTTGGGATTCTCTCCCGTGCAGCTGAACGGCATCCAATCCCAGCTGATTAATCTTGGCCCCAATGGTTTCTTGAGAGGCATCTACAAAAACACCTACTTTTTTCCCCTTTGTTTGCGGAAGATGTTGCGCATTATTGAATCGACTGGACGGCCCCCAAAATATAAAGCCCAAATAATCAGGATTTAACCCATCTACCTCAGTGATGTTATTTCGTAAACCACAGACTTTAAGCTTTAAACTTTTCATTGCAATCCTCCCTGCATAAACGCCTCCCCAATTAGGAAAGCACTATAGCCCAATCCAAAAAGCTCATCCACCTCGGTCTTTGATTTAATGGCACTTTCGGCTACTTTAATCGTATGGCTCGGTAGTTGGGGATATATTTTCAGAAACTTGGATTTATCAGTTTCCAGCGTTTTCAGGTTTCTACTGTTTACACCCAACCAAACTGTGTTTTCTGGAATCTTGGAAAGTTCGTCTTCCTCATGGATTTCAACCAAAGGAGTTAAACCAAGCTCAAGGGAGAGATCGAATAAATCAGCCATTTGCTGTTTTTCCAAACTTGCTGCAATTAACAATACCATATCCGCCCCAATAGCCTTAGACTCGTGGATTTGATAGGAGTCTACTATGAAATCCTTGCGCAGAATCGGAACCTCACATTTAGTTCTCGCACTTATTAAATCTGCATTACTTCCTCCAAAATAATTGGTTTCGGTTAGGACAGATATGGCACTACAACCAAGACTTTGATACTCCCTTACTTTTTGGGATAAATCTGCATGGAGGTTAATATCTGGGTTGGATGGAGACCTTCTTTTAAATTCGGTAATAATAAATGGCTTTCCGTTGGTTTTAGGCTCAATACTTTTTCTGTTGTAAAAAGCTTCATCCTTTAATTGAGCCAGAGAAACCCTTTGCTTTGTTGCAACAAGCGCTTCCTTCTTATCTGCAACTATTTTTTCTAGAACGGTCATTATTGAGATAGCTCTTTTAATTTTTCGAATCTAGATATAGCCTTGCCGCTTTCTATACTTTCCATTGAGAGCGAATAGGCATCTTCCCAACTTACATTAGGGTAATAAGTTTTTATTGCCGCACCAGCATTACATGCAACTACTGCCTTCTGGGCCTCGGTACAGCTGTTATTTAAAACATCCATAAAGATCTTTGCAGCGTCCTCAACGGAATCACCAGCATGTAACTCCTCCTCGGCTAAATTTCGGCCAATAAGTTCCGACGGATTGAACATTCCCTCGCTTTGGTTACCCAAAAATTTCACTGGGCCCGTCCCAGAAATCTCATCATAACCATCTAAGGCATGCAGCACCATAAACGACTTGCCCGCATTTTGGAAAATGTATTGGTAATTCCTGGCCACTTCTAAATTAAATACTCCAACCAGTTGTTTCTTTGGGAAGGCTGGATTTACCATGGGTCCAAGTATATTAAAGAAGGTTTTAACACCAAGGCTTTTTCTTACTCCTGCTACATTTTTCAGGGCGGGGTGAAATTTGGGAGCATGTAAAAAGCAAATCCCAGCTTTATCCAATTGCTCTTGTAATTTGTTTGGATCTGCGGTAAAAGTTATGCCAAGATGCTCCAAAACATTGGAGGAACCAGACACCGAACTCACTCCATAATTTCCGTGTTTGGTCACAGGAATACCAGCTCCAGCCGCAACAAAGGAGGAAAGTGTGGATATGTTAAAAGTATTTTTCCCATCTCCCCCCGTACCACATAAGTCTATACAGTCTCCTTGGTTTAAATCTACCCGAACGCAGAGTTCCAAAAGCGCTTCCCTAAAACCCTCTAATTCGTGGATATCCATTGGACGCATCATCATTGCTGCAACAAAGGCAGCCATTTGGATCTCGTTGGCCTCTCCGCTTGCCATGTGTTCCATGGCGCTTTTTGCTTCTTCCTTGGTAAGAAATTGGTGTTGAAATACCTTTTGTAAATATAATTTCATGGCTTGAGTCTTAATTGTTACCAACAGCTTCCATCCAGTTTGCCAAAAGCTGCTTTCCTTGTGGAGTTAAAATGGATTCGGGATGATACTGTAATCCCCAAATTGGTAAAGACCTATGTTTTAAGGACATGATAGTTCCTGAATCGACTTCTGTAGAGGTTAATTCTAGTTCGGAAGGAAGATCTCCCTTTACTTCCCAACTATGGTACCTACCTACTGAAATCTGCTCTGGAAGGTTTTTGTAAATAGGATCTTGCCCCAAAATTTTTATGTCGGAACTAGTCCCATGGTAAACGGTGCTCAAATTGTTTAGTTTACCCCCAAAAACTTCGGCTATAGCTTGCATACCCAAACAGATCCCCAACATGGGCTTGGATTTTGAATAGTAAGAAATACACTCCTTCAAAATACCTGCATCTTTCGGTAGTCCAGGCCCTGGAGAAAAAACAAAAGCATCAAATGCATCCATTTCCTTAAGACCAATTTTATCGTTGCGTACCACGGTTACATTAGCCCCCAAATCCACCAAATAGTGCTCTAGGTTGTACGTAAATGAATCGTAATTGTCGAGTAATAAAATTTTCATTACCTAAAATTTCGGTTAGCAATATCAATAGCCTTCTCGATAGCCCCCACTTTATGGTATACTTCGGCCAACTCTCCCTCCTCGGTACTGGCATCCACTACTCCAGCCCCTGCTCTATATATTAACTTGTTCGATCTGCACACTGCGGATCTAATAAAAATAGCTTGGTTAATACTTCCATCAAGTCCAATAAACCCAACAGTTCCTCCATACAATCCCCTTGGCTTTTGTTCCAAATCTCGAATAATTTCCATCGCCCGATATTTAGGCGCACCAGAAAGTGTTCCTGCAGGAAATGAAGCTCCGAGAATTTCAAGAGGACTATTTCCAGCCTTTGCTTTTCCAATAACCTTACTTACCAGATGGATAACATGAGAGTAGTAATGAATTTCTCTATAACTCTCTACCTCAACCTGGTTAGCAACTTTAGAAAGGTCATTTCTTGCCAAATCAACCAACATAGTATGTTCGGCATTTTCTTTGGGATCCTCACTTAGTTTTTTGGCTAATTCGCGATCCAGATCGTCATTCCCCGAACGCTTTATCGTTCCCGCAATAGGAGATATAACCAAATTACCACCCTCACTTTTTATTTGCGCCTCGGGCGAAGCTCCTAGGAATTTGAAATGAGCTAAATCGAAGTAAAACATGTAGGGCGAAGGGTTAACCGCACGCAATGCCCGATAAAGATTAAACTCATCACCCTGGTAGTCCCTTTGGAATTCTCTCGACAATACAACCTGAAAAACATCGCCCTTTTTACAGAATTCCTTGCCTTTGCTTACCGCATTTTTAAATGCCGACTCGGTATTATTGCAGCTTCTTTCTTCGCTGATATTCAACCGATAGCTTGGATATGTTTTTATGGATAATAGCTCCTCAATTTCAATGAGATTATGACTATCATCCTCACTAAAACAATAAATTCTAGCGGTGTTAGAAAAGTGATTTATCTCTAAGACATTCTTAAAAAGCGTGTAATGCAACAGCGGCTCAGACTGTTCCTCGCTGGGCGAAAAATCTATATCCTCGAACAAAGAAACGCCCTCGAAACTGAGCATTCCGAAAAAACCGTTTTTGAATTGGAGCTCGTTTGCATTCTCCACCGCAAAGGATTCAAAACAGGTATCCACCTTATTAATAAGCTCCTTTTTTGATAAGTCTTTAACCTTCTCTATTTGCTTCAACAAAAAGTTTTGATAGTTGAAACTCAAATCGGTATCCACCCAAACAGTTGCTATGGGATTAAAACATATATAACTCGTGGCGTTTTCCTGGCTATGACGATCGGCACTTTCCAATAAATAACTATTGGGAAAAATGTCTCTCAGTTTAAGGTACGCACTCACCGGAGTGTATGTATCTGCAATTAGTTCTTTGTAAAATGCTTTTAGTTTCATGCCTATAGAAAATAAAAAAGCGGATTGTTGTGAACAATCCGCTTTAAGGTAAAATTAAGGTTTCACAACAGTTCAATCACCGTCGTGTCCACCAAATGATATTTACCTTTGTGTAATCCATAATCCCGAGGCAAATATAATTCTAAATCTATACCCTCAAAATTATTTTCTAAAAATTTTCAGTATCAAAATCAAGTAAATACAATATTATATACCGCTAATTACAAGGTTAACCATTTACGAATTTATAAGGCCTGTTAAGTAGTGGGCAATAATTTTACTAATCCTAAAGGCTGCCATCGATAATTTTTATTTCAATTCGCGCTGAATAATTTTCCTAATCGGAAGAACTAGGTATTTTACCGTTGGAATAAATCCTGCCACAATACAACAGAGTAAAAGATTAATCGCCGCTAAAAGCAATACCGATAAATCGGGTAAAGAGTTTAACCCAACACCATAACTGGTTTTGATCCAACTCCCTATGAAATAAATTAACCCAGCGTAGGCAATTAACCCCAACCCATACCCAATTACTAGGAGAACGACGTTTTCTGCTAAGAATAATCCAATAACCCTTGACTTATTAAATCCTCTAAAAAACAGGAGAGCGAAATCTCTTTGTACATCTCTTAAACGAGCCATAATTGCAGCCAATAATGCCAATCCGCAAACCACAAAAAACAAATAACTTAATGCGTTGAGAATCTCGTACGCACCAGCGCTTAACTTTTTAAGTCGGTCTACCTCTATACTTGGTAGCGCGGCTTGAAGATTGCTATTATTATTAATAATACGTGGTAACTGAAGCTTTGCCAGGGGTGTTTTGGTACTTATTAAAAGAGAAGTGTATTCTCTTGGTGCATTGGGATGCATTCCATAAATCGTTTCCATGGAGGTAAAAAATCCGATATCCCTCGGGCAGTTGCAAGAGGGAAGAGTTGCTTTGACCACAAACTCATCTTCGTGCTCTTTTCCATTATCGCTTCCATGATGCGCATGTAATTTATCTCCAGGCTCTATGGCCAATTGGGCAGCTGCAGTATTCCCAACCAACAACTCGTAGGTTTTGAGTCCTCCAATGTGCAAGTCGGGAAAAAACTCGGAAGCCGTCCCTTCCAATCCCACCAATTTATATCCTTTAATTTGATCCCCAAATCCCATTTTTAGCACATTTTGCACCATGGGGTTTGCTATAATTTTTTCACTTTCTCCTACTGAAATATTGCCGGTTGGATTATCTATAAGAAAAAGAGAGGACAAAACTAGTTGAAGCGGACTCCCCTTCGCTCCTACCACCAAATCCACCCCAGAGACAGATTTATTTAGGTGCTCATCTGATTTTACAATTAACTCTCGGGATAGGGAAAAAAGAACTACTGCAAAACTTGCAAATAAAACCACCAGTATACCCGACCATTTATTACGGATAATTTGTAGTTGTATGTACTTAAAACCTCGCACGCTACAGCTCTATTGAATTTGAATAACCTCGAACCCTGTTATCATGCGAAACCATGACTACAACTGGATTAAATTTACTTTGATATAATTTCAGCAACTGCATAAAACCCTCCACGTTGTCATCGTCTAAACTGGCGGTGGGTTCATCGAGGAGTAGCAGTCTATGCGCATTGGCAAATACCGATATAATTTGTGCTCGCATTGCTTGTCCAAGAGACAATTCATCTGGATACTTATTCAGTTCTTTTTCCATTTTAAAAATGGTAATCATCTCTGCTATCCATTCGCGATCCTCCGACGTTTTCAACTTCCAGTTATCCAATCCGAAGGAAAAATTAATGGGCATGTTTTTGAGTAACAATGGAGTTTGGGCTACATACCCTAATTTTCCAGATTTAAATAGGGGCTTTTTATAGTCGGAATAAGCTCTTCCCGCAAAAAATATATCTCCCGAATAGCCGGTAATCAACCCTGCTAATAGCTGTAATAAAGTGCTTTTACCAGACCCAGAAGGACCGTTTACCCGCAAAATTTCCCCGTTGCTTACCATAAATTCTGGGTACTGAATTACCCTTTCTTTTGCATACGAATATTTTAATCCTCGAATTTCTAGCATTAAAATTCCTTTGGGCGAATATAGTAGAATCTAAATGGCATAAACGGGTTGAATAGTATGCTTACATTAGCCCTCAAAAATTTTAAGATAATGCCACTTTTTACCAACGACGCTATTGTTTTAGGAATTTTAATGGGATTACTCGGTTTGGTTTTTTACACATCGAGTTCGAAAAACCCTTTTTGGCAGAAGTTCTACAAGGTAATTCCAGCTCTTTTACTTTGCTATTTTCTCCCCGCCATTTTTAATAGCCTTGGCATTATATCTGGGGAGGAATCGAACTTGTATTTTGTTGCCAGTAGATATCTTTTACCAGCAGCCCTTATTTTACTTTGCATAGCCATAGATCTAAAATCTATAATAAACCTGGGCCCAAAGGCCTTAATAATGTTCTTTACCGCAACCTTGGGTATCGTAATTGGAGGTCCTATAGCTCTTGCCATAGTTGGTAGTTTTGCCCCAGAGGCAGTAGGCGGTGAAGGTGCCAATGCAATTTGGAGAGGTCTCGCCACTGTTGCGGGCAGCTGGATTGGTGGAGGAGCAAATCAAACCGCCATGAAAGAGATTTATGGCGCAAGCGACACCCTGTTTTCTGCCATGATAGTGGTAGATGTTTTTGTGGCCAACCTTTGGATGGCTTTCCTTTTATACGGAGCTGGAAAAAGTGACGCCATTGATAAAAAATTAAAGGCCGATAATTCTGCAATTGCAGAGCTGAAGAAAAAAGTAGAAGACTACCAGGCTCAGATAACCAAAACCCCTACCACGGGTAATATCATGATATTATTTGCCTTGGTATTTATAGGCGTTGGGCTTTCGCATTGGTTTTCTGATTTGGTAGCACCCGGGCTCGATGCATTTATCAGCAATAAAATTGCAGGAAACCCAGATTCGGGATGGAAGTTTCTAACATCGCTGGGCTCTGGATTCTTCTGGATTGTGGTAATTGCCACCACCGTTGGAGTCGCGTTTTCCTTTACACCCATTAGAAAAATGGAAGGGTATGGCGCAAGCAAATACGGAAGTATCTTCATTTACATATTGGTAGCCACCATTGGTATGAAAATGGACATTGGTGAGCTTATTTCTCAGTGGCAGGTATTTAAATTTTTAATTCTAGTTGGATTAATCTGGATGCTTATTCATGTATCCATCCTTTTAGGGGTAGCCAAACTTGTGAAAGCACCATTCTTCTTCGTAGCTATTGGCTCACAAGCCAATGTGGGTGGAGCCGCTTCTGCACCAGTAGTTGCATCTGCATTTGCACCCGCTTTGGCACCGGTTGGGGTTTTACTTGCAGTTTTGGGCTATGCTTTGGGAACATTTGGCGCAATTCTTTGTGCTACTTTGTTACAAACCGTTGCACTGTAAATCATGCTAAAGATTGCATACCACGACTGTTATGCACACCCGCTTCCCGAGGGACATCGTTTCCCAATGGAGAAGTACACCCTTTTACCTCAACAGCTACTTCATGAAGGCACCCTTGAGGAGGATAATTTTTTTGAGCCTCATCCCGCCGAAGATGGCATTCTCGGGTTAACTCATGCGGAAGATTACATAGAAAAACTTAACAAGCTACAGCTAGATCGAAAAGAAATAAGAAGAACAGGATTTCCCCTTAGCAAAGAACTAATTGCACGCGAAAAGACCATAATGCAAGGAACTATTATGGCCGCAGAATATAGCTTACAGCATGGAATTGCTATGAATATAGCAGGAGGCACCCATCATGCCTACAGCAATCTTGGAGAAGGATTTTGCTTGTTAAATGACAATGCAATTGCAGCCAACTATTTGCTCCACACAAATAAAGCTAGACGAATACTAATCGTTGACCTGGATGTACATCAAGGAAATGGTACTGCCGAAATATTTCAAGATTCCGAGAAGGTTTTCACTTTTTCTATGCATGGAAAAAACAATTTCCCATTGCGAAAAGAAAATTCCGACCTAGACATCCCACTAGAAGATGGTATGGGTGATGAGGAGTATTTAGATATATTGAAATACAACTTGCCCAAACTTATAAACCAGCATAAACCCGACTTCATATTTTATCAATGCGGAGTGGATATATTGGCTTCAGACAAATTGGGCCGGCTGTCCTTAAGCATAGATGGTTGCAAAGAACGCGATCGCTTTGTTTTAGAATCCTGCCATGAAAAAGGAATTCCAATAACCTGTTCTATGGGAGGTGGATATTCTGAGGAGATCAGAGTAATTATCGAAGCCCACGCTAATACCTACCGTTTAGCACAAGACATTTTTTTCTAGAATGGATAAACAAGAGCTGCGAAAAAAATACAAGAAGTTAAGGCTGGAACTAACGGAGAAAGACCACCAATTTTTTTCAAGAGGAATAGAGAATAATCTCTTACCCCTAATGGCTAATTTTAACGTAGTACACACCTTTCTTCCTATTGCCAAACTCAAGGAGTTCGACACATTTAAGCTCATTGAAAACCCAAAATTAAATCACATTCAATGGTTCACTTCCATTGTTAATGAGCTTGGTGGTCTTGAACATGTGGACGTTTGGCCCAAAATGGAGTATGTTTTAGACAGCTGGAGCATTCCCATTCCCTTAACCAAGAAAGAAGCAGACCTACCTAAGGTGGAACTAGTACTTGTTCCGCTGCTTTGCATTGATAAAAATGGTAATAGAATAGGATACGGCAAGGGCTACTACGACGGTTTTTTGTCTACGCTTTCTCCTACTACTCAATTTTGCGGCATCTCTTTTTTTGACCCCATTGAGGAAAGCATAAACACCGAAGCACATGATATTCCACTCCACATGTGTGTTACTCCTAACCAGATTATTAATTTTAAAAATTAGATGGAGAAAAGATTATCGGCAAGGGAAAAGGCTATTGCCAAGCTAAAAAAAAGCAATAGCTCGGATTTAAACCCCAGTGAACTGGTTAAAAAATTGGTGGCTGGAGATTTAAATACCCTGTCTACAGCAATTACCCTTGTTGAGAGCAAGCTCGATAAACACAAAAAAATCGCACTAGAAGTTTTGGATCGCTGCATTCCGCATGCCGGAAATGCAAAACGAATTGGTATTACTGGGGTACCCGGAGTTGGTAAAAGCTCCTTTTTAGAGGCTTTTGGGATGTATTTGGTAGAACAATATCAATTGAAGATTGCGGTGCTTGCCATCGACCCTTCTAGTGTTAGTTCTGGAGGAAGCATTCTCGGGGACAAAACGAGAATGGAGGAACTAAGTATGCATCCAAATGTATTCATACGCCCCTCTCCTACTTCTAATAGCCTTGGTGGTGTAGCGCGTAAAACACGAGAAGCTCTTTTGCTCTGCGAGGCAGCTGGCTACGATGTGATTTTTATTGAAACGGTGGGAGTCGGTCAAAGCGAAACCACCGTTAAAAATTTGGTGGATTTTTTCCTACTACTCATGCTCTCTGGAGCGGGTGACGAACTGCAGGGCATTAAGCGAGGAATAATGGAGATGGCCGATGCCCTGGTAATAACGAAAGCAGATGGAGATAACAAAAACCAAGCGCTAAAAGCTGCCCGATCCTACAAAAGTGCTATGCATCTTCTCCCACCTCATCCATATAATTGGACCCCCAAAGTGGACACCTGTTCCTCGAAGGAAAAGGAAGGGTTGGACCGGGTTTGGAACATTGTCTCAGATTATTTCGATACAGCAACCAACAAAGAATTTCTCCAACACCTGCGAGCAAAACAGAATATAACTTGGTTTGAGCAAAGCTTGGATGACATACTTAAGGAAGAAATTCTTTCCAATGGAGAGATTAAGTCTAAGTATCTCGACTATAAAACCCAGGTTGAAAAGGGTGAAAAATTACCTCACATTGCAGCTCAAGAGCTGGTAAAAACCATTCTAAAAAACTAAAACTGCTTATTCATCTCCTGCCGTAAAAGGGTAATAGCCTTATCCACCGCGTCGTACTCTTCGCTGCCAGCAAGCTGAATGATCAACTGGGAATATTTTGCCGCATTTTCACCCTCTTGTACTTTTTCGGAGGCTAAATTCATAATCATCACGGTTTGCTCTCTAGCCTTTTTAACCAGTTGCCAAGCCTGTGGCGACACATAAAGCTGTTGGGAGATATTGTGGTCGAATTCGGTACGAATATGCTTTAACATTTCTCGCTGCAAAGCTTGAGCACTCACCCCTGGCGTATTTACCCGTAAAACCAAATTATTTAAACGAATGCGCTCAAGCAGTATTACCAAGCGCTCGTATGCTTGAAGACGAACTGGTTGGATAGCTTGCTTGGCACTAACCTTCCATTTTATCTGTTCAATTTCCTTTTTCGAGTCGGCCACCCGTTTAACGAGAATCAAAGCGGCCCCTGCTATAATTAAACAAGGAAGTGTTATTGCAATTATCAGTACCCAGCTATCCATAATCAATAAATTATCCCGCCGAAATTAGCGAATGCCGCGAAACTAGCACTCCCTTTTTTTTAGCTTTGCCCAAAGTCCCAAAATAATGAGTAAAACATCTGAATTTCTTAATAGAATTAGTGAATCGGAAACTCTTGCTGCTGCGAGAATTGCTAGAGAATTAAAGCAAAGTGGCAAAGATGTAATTGCTTTAAATATTGGGGAGCCCGATTTTAATACACCGGATTTTATTAAGGATGCAGCCAAAAAGGCAATTGATGATAATTACTCGAAATATCCACCCGTAAATGGATACTTAGAATTGCGGGAAACCATTTCGAAGAAATTTAAGCGCGACAATAAATTAGATTACCACCCAGACAACATATTGGTTTCAACTGGCGCTAAACACAGCCTGGTTAACGCCATTTTAGCAGTGGTGGAAAAAGGTGATGAGGTTATCCTTTTCACTCCATATTGGGTTAGCTACAGAGCAATGGTAGAATTGGCTGGTGCCAAGGTTGTTGAAGCTGCAGCTGGCGTAGATCAGGACTACAAAGTTACCCCTTCCATCCTAGAAAATGCCATTTCCGATAAAACCAAAATGCTAATCTTTTCCTCACCTTGTAACCCAACTGGATCGGTGTATAGCGAAAAGGAACTAAGGGCAATAGCTAAGGTGCTAGAAAAACACCCAAATATTTTGGTAATCTCCGATGAAATTTATGAACACATAAACTTTGTGGGACAGCATTTTAGCATTGGGCAATGCTCAGAAATTGCGGACCGTGTAATTACAGTGAACGGAGTATCTAAATCCTTCGCCATGACGGGTTACAGAATAGGCTACATGGGCGGACCTACCTGGGTAATTAAAGCAGCCACTAAACTTCAAGGCCAGTTTACATCTGGTGCAAATGGCATTGCGCAAATAGCGGCTAAAGCGGCACTAGAAGCTCCAGCGAGTAGTGTTCACTATATGCGCGACGATTTCGAAAAAAGAAAATCTCTGGTACTCGAAAAACTAAATGAAATACCTGGGCTTAAGGTTAACAATCCAGATGGAGCATTTTACGTATTCCCCGAGGTAAAAGAGCTTTTTGGTAAAAAGACCAAAGACGGTCAGGTTATTGCTAATGCCGGCGATTTCTGTCAGGCCTTGTTAGAAGACCAATATGTAAGCGTAGTGAGTGGATCGGCTTTTGGTGCGCCCAACTGCTTCCGAATTTCTTATGCAACGGCCGAGTCGGATCTGATAAAAGCTCTGGACAGAATGAAGGCTTTTGTTTTGAGTCTGGATTAAACAAAGCACCTTATCTGGCAAAACCTGCCATTTACCACCGTACTAAGACAGCTTTATCGGTGAATTAATTTTTTCGCCTTGCAATCTCCTACCTTTTCACTCAGTGTCCAATTAAGACTATAACCTTTTTTAGTTAGTCAGTTAGTAAGCCTTACTCTTGGCTAGACTGGATGGAGATGCTTATCAAAAAATAGGCATCTCCATTTTTTATTTAGCCTTAAAAGCAATTAAAGCATGCTTTCCGAGTAGGGTAAATCAAAGTAGCTATCTTTGCCCAAATTTCAGACTTAGCATTGCCTACTCAAGCTCAAATCGAAAATTGGTTTCAACGATTTAACGACCAACACATCGTGGTAATTGGAGACGTTATGGTTGATGCCTACATCTGGGGAAAAGTGAGTCGGATTAGCCCTGAAGCTCCGGTTCCAATAATCAATATTACCAAAAGGGAAGAACGCCCAGGTGGAGCAGCTAATGTTGCTTTAAACCTTAACGCCCTTGGGGCAAGTACCCATATAATTGCCAATGTGGGTGAGGATATCGCCGGAGATTCCTTTATTTCCCTATTGGATCAACAAGGAATTTATACCGAAGGAATTATAAGATCCAAAAACAGACCCACTACAGTAAAGACTCGGATTATTTCCCAAGGGCAGCAAATGTTAAGAGTGGATGAAGAATCGACAAAGTACATTTCGCAGCAAGAGGCCGAAACCTTGGTAAATCAATTTAAAGCGACCATTGCTAAGTACCCAATAAAAGCATT
The DNA here is from genome assembly GCF_007995015.1 of Luteibaculum oceani. NCBI lineage: Bacteria > Pseudomonadati > Bacteroidota > Flavobacteriia > Flavobacteriales > Luteibaculaceae > Luteibaculum > Luteibaculum oceani. The sequence continues at coordinate 45,157 of NZ_VORB01000006.1, read as the reverse complement.
AGTTCTAGAAGACTACAATAAAGGACTATTATCGGAGTGGGCCATTTCTAAGTTAATTGAGGTTGCCAACGAGAATAAAATACCCGTAACTGTAGATCCAAAAAAGGACAATTTCTTCGCCTACAAAAACGCTACGCTTTTCAAACCTAACTTTAAGGAATTAGTGGAGGGACTTAAAGAAGAGATAGATGTGAGCTCCGAAGATAGTGTTCACCACGCCTTGGAATCTTTAATAGCCCGGATGAATATTAAATCTGCAATGGTAACCCTCTCCGAGCATGGAGTACAGTGTTTCGCTGATGATTACACTGGGAGAATCCCTGCGCACAAAAGAGAAATATCCGATGTTTCGGGTGCGGGTGACACCGTTATTGCTGTAGCCACCCTTTGCTTGGCAGCCAAACTCCCCTCTGTAATAATGTGCGAACTATCTAACCTTGCAGGTGGATTGGTTTGTGAGGAAGTGGGTGTAGTTCCAATTAAAAAAGACAAACTTTTAAAAGAGGCGATAAGAGTGCTTAATGCATAATTCCATTGACAAATTACGTGAGCGAATTAACATTGTAATCTTTGGTGTAAAGGACAATACCCTTCGCACGCTTAGAGCAGTTTCTCTTTTAGTTTCCTTTTCGGCTATCGCACTGGTAATCTATTACTACGGCTTTCCACTAGATACCGAAACTGACAAATTGATATTCAACCTTATTGAAATCACTTTTGGATTTTACATCTTCCACTACTTTGCTAGGCTTTTCTTCGATTTTCACCCGCGGGAATTTCTAAATCAAAACAAGTTTGAGGGAACCATAGTTGCCTTGCTGTTAATAGAGGGAATTGCCAAAAATTTCTTCGATGTATTAATCCTCGAACAACTGTTTTTAAGTCTCGGCTTTAAGGGCTTTGCCGATTTCTCCACTGTCTTTATCCAGGTATACCTTCTTACGGCAGCTTTGGTTGATGTTTCGCGGAGAACCAACCTTACCAGTACTAAAACAAAGCTACATCCCTCTACTATTTTTATTGCGGTGTTCTTGTTCCTCATCTTGGCTGGCACGGCACTTCTTATGCTTCCCGAAATGACCATTCAAGAAGGTAGCATGAGCTTTTTGGATGCTTGTTTCACCTCGGCTTCCGCAGCATGTGTAACGGGATTGGTTATATATGATACAGCCGAATTTTTCACATTTAAGGGGCAATTTGTACTTATGATCCTCATTAAACTGGGTGGTATTAACATTATCGCATTTGCAACCTTTACCGCTTTGTTTCAAAAATTGGGCTTTGGTGTAAAGCAACATGAGGTTATTGAGGATTTTATGAGCAAGGAATCCTTATTAAGCTCCAAAGGGCTATTCGGGAAACTAGTATTAGCCTCGGTGGCCATTGAGGTTATTGGTGCGCTTTGCTTATTCTTTACTTGGGATAAAGCCACCCCTTTCAACTCCTTTAACGATAAAGTATTTCATTCAATATTCCATTCCATTTCTGCATTTAATAATGCAGGGTTTTCAACCTTTACAGGGGGATTATATGCTCCTGTTTTAAAGAGCTCGTACATCATGCACATCGTGTTGGGCTTACTAATTTTTATAGGGACCATGGGTGTTACAACCATCCTGGAATTATTTTCTATTAAGGAGATGCGGAAAAGACTAGAATTTCCGTGGAAAAAACTTTCGATTGTTACCAAGGTAAACCTATACATGTCCTTTACCCTACTTATTTCGGGTGCCTTAATCTTTTGGTGGCTAGAAAAAGACGGGGTTTTAGCTGGACAAAATGGTACAGAATCCTTAATTACCTCATTTTTCTCATCGGTAACTACGCGTTCGGCTGGATTCAACACCATTGACTTTAACGCTCTATCACTTCCCGCCCTGCTATTGGTGCTTATTTTAATGTTTATTGGTGCAGCACCAGCATCTACTGGTGGAGGTATTAAAACAACAACCTTTTTCGTGCTTATTTCTTCTACATATGCCACCCTAACTGGGCGACATACGATAGAGTTTTCAAAGCGGACTATTCCGAATGAATCGGTAAACAAGGCCTATTCTGTTGTGCTATTTGCGGCAGGTGCTATTATCGTTAGTACCTTTTTCCTGACCATCACTGAGAGTGAAGCGTTGGCAAACGGGACTATGAGCTTTTCTCAATTGTTTTTTGAGGAAATTTCTGCGTTTTCTACCGTGGGACTATCTATGGGGGCAACTCCAAATCTTTCGGAAGCAGGAAAAACTATTATTATACTCAATATGTTTGTTGGTAGGATAGGAACGCTAACCATTGCGTATTTATTTACCAAAAATCTATCCACCTTAAAATACAGATACCCAGAAGCCAATTTATTGATAGGATAACCATGGTAACACCTTATAAATCAGACAATTCTAAAAAAGCGCAGGTAGCAGATATGTTTAATAACATCGCTGCCAAATACGATTTTCTAAATCATTTTTTCTCTTTGGGAATAGATCATTTATGGAGAAGGAAAGCCATTAAAATGATAGCCCCGTACAAGCCGAAAAAAATTGTGGATTTCGCAACTGGAACAGGTGATTTTGCAATTGCTAGCTTAAAGCTTAGCCCAGAAAAAGTTGTGGGTGTAGATATTTCAGAAGGCATGCTTTCTTTTGGAAACAAGAAAATTGAGAAAAGAAATCTTCAAAGTAAGGTAACCTTGAAGTATGGAGATGCCGAAAATCTCCCTTTCAAAGACGGAGAATTTGATGCCTTTACGGTTGGATTTGGTGTTAGGAATTACGAAAACCTAGAAAAAGGATTAACCGAGATGAAACGCGTTCTAAGACCGGGAGGAGTTGGGGCTATTTTAGAATTTTCAAAGCCGAAAATGTTCCCGCTAAAACAACTTTACTTCGCCTATTTTAAGTGGGTAATGCCTCTTCTGGGAAAATGGTTTTCTAAAGACTCCTCTGCCTACACATATCTACCAGAGTCTGTTATGGCGTTTCCAGAAGGAAAAGATTTTGAAAATATTTGTGTTAAAGTAGGATTTAAGCATCTAAGAACCAAGCCGGTAACCGGTGGAATTGCTTCTATCTATTTAGTTCAAAAATAAAGGCCAAACTCTATCGTTAGGTTAAGCAATGCTAAGAGGATATTCACTTTTCGTAATTCTATTGCTTACTGCCCTCAGCGGTTTCAGTCAGTATGGCGAGTCGTTTAAAAAGCCGCGTTATGTGGCCGAAAACCTTCCCTACTTCGATACCAGAGTATACCATTTCGGATTCATTATTGGGGTTAATGGATCGACTTTTAGAATGGATAGAGTACCCCAAACCAATTTTAACGACAGCCTCATTTCGCTTAATAACCAACCCATGCCTGGGTTTAACTTAGGTATTGTAACCACCTATGCCTTTACCAAAAACTTTAGAATTCGATTTGTTCCTTCCCTTTCCTTCCAAGACAGAAAACTAGTTTATCAGTTTAGAAACAAGGCGGGAAACATTGCAACCTTTGAAAAAATAACGGAGTCGACCTTCATTGAATTACCCGTGTATTTGAAATTTAGAACGGATCGAATTGGGAATGCGGCACCCTATATAATAGCCGGAGCGAAATACATGATAGATATGTCGCATAAAACCGAAGATCCCAGTTCTAACGATAGAGATATCCTAATAAAGCTCGAAAAATTCCAAACCGCAGCCGAGTTTGGAGGTGGATTCGATTTCTTCCTACCCTATTTTAAATTTGGTATAGAGCTGAAAATGGCGGTTGGACTTGAAGATTACTTAATGCAGGATAACACACGTTTTTCCACACCAATCCAAAAATTATTCCCAACTTCTTACTTCCTTACATTTACCTTTGAAGGATAATTATGGCCGAAATTATTAACCTCAGCTACCCTGCTTACTTATTAGAAAATGTCGACAACCTGGAGGATTGGTTACAAAAAAAGTTTCCCAACCAACATATACGCCCCCTTAAGGTAAGTTTAGACGCAAGGAAAAAACCGATTAAGTATAATATTAGGGCAGAAATAAGCAGAGAACCGCTGCACCCGGAAATTAACTGCATACAAGCCAAAGAGGTTAATAAAGATGCAATTAGAGTTCTTATTGTTGGATTTGGCCCCGCAGGAATGTTTGCCGCTCTCAAATGCCTAGAATTGGGATTAAAACCCGTTATCATTGAGCGCGGAAAAAATGTAAAAGAAAGAAGACGCGATTTAGCCGCAATAACCAAACACCACGAAATCAACCCCGATTCTAACTACTGCTTTGGTGAAGGCGGCGCCGGAACCTATTCAGACGGGAAATTGTACACGCGTTCGGGAAAACAAAAAGACATACATAGAATTTTTTCCACTCTAGTAAATTACGGGGCTCCCAAAGAAATTATTTACCAAGCCCACCCCCATATTGGCACAAATAAACTCCCTGGATTGGTAGAGAAAATCCGGGAAGACATTATTAATAAAGGGGGCGAAGTTCATTTTAACACCAAGTTTTTGGGACTGGAACTGGAAGACAACAAAATAGTTGGAATTAACACTTCAAAGGGATCTTTCAAATCAAACACAGTAATTCTAGCCACTGGACATTCGGCGCGGGACATCTATTATCACTTATATGAAAAACTAATAGAGATAAGCCCTAAACCTTTTGCTGTTGGATTTAGGATAGAGCACCCGCAAAGCTTTATAAACGAACGACAATACAAGGGAGAAACCAATATTGGACTCCCCCCTGCTGCATACTCTCTGGTTGCAAACAAGGGAGAGTCAGGAATTTTTTCCTTCTGCATGTGTCCAGGTGGAATTATTGCACCCTGCGCCACTGAACCTGGCGAAATTGTAACCAATGGATGGTCTCCCTCTAAGAGAAACAACCCTTTAGCCAATGCGGGTATAGTTACTCAGGTTTCTATTGAAGAACTTGAAAAATTGGGGTATTCAGGACCATTGGCAGCTCTGGAATTCCAAAAAAGTATAGAAAAAAAGGCAGGTGATTGGGCCAATGGTAGCCAAGCTGCCCCTGCTCAAATGGCAAACGACTTTATAAAAGGAAAAAAGAGTGAGCACCTTAAAGAAACTAGCTACATCCCAGGAGTTTATTCCGCGGATTTTAACAAGCTGTATCCAAAGGCCATTGCAGAGCGATTAAAATTTGGTTTAAAAACATTCGAAAAGAAAATGCCCGGTTTTTTGAGGGAAAACCCTATGCTTGTAGGGCCTGAAACCAGAACTTCTGCTCCAGTTCGTATCCCAAGAGGCAAGGATTTGATACACCCTGGAGTTAAGGGTCTGATACCTTGTGGAGAGGGCGCCGGATACGCGGGTGGAATTGCATCAGCAGCAATGGATGGTGAGCGCTGCGCTAATGCTGCATTCCACTATTTAACGGAAAATATGTGAGCAAATAATTCCAGTAGCCACTCCTACATTTAGGCTTTCGGCCTTACCAAATCTAGGAATTGTAACAGACTCCCCAAGGTTCTGGAATAATTCCCCAACCCCATGCGATTCGCTACCCATCAATAAAATTCCTTGTGAAGGAAAAGAGGTTTTAAAAACGGATTCGCCTTCCATTTCTGCTTTAAAGACGATCCTTTCATCCTCTTTAAGCCAGGATTCTATTTCACCATTTCCTCGGTAACTTGGCACTACCCTGGCCAAACTTCCCATGGTAGATTGCACCACTTTTATATTAAAACAATCAGCAGTTTCAAGGGTACACACTACCTGATTAATTCCAAACCAATCGGCTATTCTTATAATACTACCTACGTTTCCAGGATCACTAACTCCATCTAAAACCAAAGTCCACCCTTCCTTAATAATTGGAGGAGTATCAGGAATATGAATCAAACAAATTATCCCTGGACTGGTCTTGAGTTGGCTGTGTTTTGCGATGTCCTTTTCTGAATGAATGGATTTAGAAAACCCTTCCAGCCAATGTCCATTTTTAGCAAATTCCTCCTCGCTTATGTATACATGGGAAATGGCCTTTGGATTGTGATCAACAAATTCTTTTAACAATTTCCTACCCTCAGCTATAAAAAGCCCCTCCGTTTTTCTATACTTTTTTAAAGAAAGTCGCTTTATTAATTTACTTTGCTGCAAAGAAATTGTTGTCATACTGTATTCTTGATTCAAGCCGGAAAAATACATAGAATAAATGGCCTAAAAGCTACATGGTGGCTGCTGCTTATTTCGGTATTTGCAGTTTCAGTTGGTTGTAAATCCACCCGAAGACTGGGAGAAAACGAATATCTGCTTAAAAAGAACAAGCTTGAAATCGCTGGAAAACCCGATATCGACAGTGATGAGCTAAAGGATTTAATCCGGCAAAAACCCAACCGAAAGACTTTTCTTATCTGGTCTATGCACCTTAGACTTTACAATCTAGGGTTGGGTAAAAATCAAGAGGGTAAATTCAAATCTTGGCTTCGAAGAATAGGCGAAAAACCTGTTATTTACGACTCCACCGAAACGGCTAAAACCGTTGAACAAATGGAGCGCTTTCTATTCCAACACGGATATTTTAAGGGAACGGTTAAAGACAGCATCATATACAACAACCAACAAGATCCCAAAAACTTTTTTAGCTTTTTAAATCCCCTGAGAAATAAGAAAAAGGTGATTTTAAAATATAGGGTAGAGCCCGAGGAACCCTATATAGTTGCTAGTTTAAATTACAATTTTCTAGATCCTAGATTGGAAAACATTTTTAAGAAGTCTACGATAAAATGGATCCCGATTGAGGGTGAAAAATACGATTATAAGAAGCTCGACGACCTTCGAAAACAAATCGCCACTTGCTTTCAAAATCAAGGCTTTTTCGACTTTAAAAAGAACTACATAAAATTTAGGGTGGACAGTGCTTTTGGTGACCATACAGTTCATATCAATGCAAGAATCCTCAACCCCGTAAAAACAGAACCCAATGGAGAAAAGGTAGATCAAGTTCATACCCGCTACCGAATAGACAAAATCTATATCTATCCCAATTACAACATTTTCCAGACCAACTCATTCTCGGATACCATACGCCTGGAAAAGTCATCAATAATTTACAACAAACCCCTTAGGATAAACCCCAAACTTCTTCCAACCAAAGTCTTTATAAACAAGGGCTTATACATAGCTCAAGATATCACGGACACCTATAAAAGTCTAAATGATATGGGGTTATATAGGTCGGTAAATATCGATTTCGAATACCAGCAACCCCAGACAAATAATGAGAACGAACTTCTGGATGCATACATCTACCTCAACCCTTTAAAGCGACACACTTTTTCGGTTGAAACGCGTTTGGAAACCAGAGCCTACTCGGGGCAGAACGACGAAAATCAGAATGTCACAAACTTCAACTTCGGAGTTAATGGAAGTGTATCGCTTTCGCGGATAAATGCCTTTAAAAATGGCGAGACACTTAGATTGTCCTTATCTGGGGGACTTGAACCATTTTTCTTAAGTGATAGTACCAATACCGATAACTTCTTTAACACGGTGGAGTTCGGCCCGAGATTACAACTTACCTTTCCGAGGTTTTTACTACCCATTTCTCAAAGCAAGTTTGCTAAATCTAATCGCCCTCAAACCCAGGTAACAGCCACATACAATCTTTTAAAAAACGACGACTTTTTTAGACGAGCCACCAAATTAACCTTTGGATACTTTTGGCTGGAAACACCTCAAAAACTACATCGAGTAACCCCAATAGATATTTCTTTTGTTAATGCCCAATTAAGCAATTCGCTCCAAGATCGTCTTGATGCGCTTAACAACCCATTCTTAAATAACACCTATAGCGATCAGGTAATCCTAGCTTCTTCCTACATTTTCACCTATCGACAGATTAAATCCAAGAACAGTAACCACGGGTGGTATAACAGAGTAAAGGTTGAAGGAGCGGGTAATACATTTAGAGGTCTTGCGGGATTATTTAACGATAACCATCGCAAAGCGAGCACCTACCAATTATTTGGAATTACTTATGCCCAATATTTATCGGTAGAAAATGATTTTAGATACTACCACTACAACCGCTTTGATCAAACCTTAGCAACTCGATTATTTATTGGGGCTGCCAAGCCACTTGAAAACCTAGATGCCTTACCTTTTGAAAAGAGTTTTTTCGCTGGGGGTAGTAATGGTATCCGTGCGTGGCAGGCGAGAACCTTAGGGCCAGGAAGTTACCTGGATACCAATTCCTTTTCTGGCTTCCTAAATAGAATTGGAGAAATAAAAATCGAAGGAAATGTGGAGTACCGATTCGATTTGGTTTCATTTTTAGAAGCCGCCATTTTCCTAGATGCGGGTAATATTTGGGTATTTAAGGAACGAGCAAACAGAGAAGGTACGGAGTTTGACACTCGATTCTATAACGACCTAGCCATAGGAACAGGCTTTGGTTTGCGTTTGGATTTCGATTTTTTCATCATCCGCTTCGATTTAGGTTATCCACTTCGCGATCCAACTTTGCCTGAAAACGAACGTTGGTTTTACCAAGAAAAAACCAAGTATAACAGTATCGTTCAACGGTTTAACCAAAGAAACAACCTGTCGGGTGATAATGCCATTAGAGGATACCGAAGTAATTTAAACTTCAATATCGGTATTGGTTATCCATTCTAATCAATTCTGTTGGCATATTTTTATAGTTTTGTCGCGTTTAAGAAATTGACAATCCTCGGTATGGCTTTGAGCAAAATAGAAAGTCTTTTAGGTGATAACGCAGAAGCGTTATTAAACCACACTTGTACAACGATTGATAAAAGCATGTTACACCTTCCTGGACCTGATTTTACAGACAGGATATTCATGCAGACCAATAGAAACAATCGCGTTTTAGCAAATCTTCAACGCATCTACAGTCATGGTAGGTTAGCAAATACTGGTTATGTATCCATTTTACCTGTAGATCAAGGAATTGAGCATTCAGGTGGAGCATCTTTTGCACCTAACCCAATATATTTCGACCCAGAAAATATTGTAAAGCTTGCTATCGAGGGAGGATGTAACGCTGTAGCTTCTACTTACGGAGCGCTTGCTTCATGCTCTAGAAAGTATGCTCATAAGATCCCATTCATTGTAAAGATTAATCACAATGAGTTATTAAGCTACCCTAACAGCTTCGACCAAATTATGTTTGGATCTATTGAAGAAGCTTACAACATGGGTGCTGCTGCGGTTGGTGCTACTATATATTTTGGATCTGAAGAATCTTCGAGACAAATAATTGAGGTTGCCGAGGCGTTTGAAAGAGCTCACGAATTAGGTATGGCTACCATTCTTTGGTGTTACCTAAGAAATAGCGACTTCAAAAAAGACGGAGTAGATTACCATACGGCAACAGATATCACTGCTCAAGCGAATCACCTTGGTGTTACCATTCAGGCGGATATCATTAAGCAAAAACTTCCAACCCTTAACGGTGGATACAACGCTATTAAATTCGGGAAAACGCATAAAGCAGTTTACGATAAACTTACAAGCGACAATCCAATTGATTTATGCAGATACCAAGTAGCAAACTGTTACATGGGACGTGCAGGATTGATTAACTCGGGTGGAGCATCTGCAGGATCTACTGACTTAGCCGAAGCAGTTACCACAGCAGTTATTAACAAACGTGCCGGTGGTCAGGGGCTTATTTCTGGAAGAAAAGCTTTCCAGAAGCCAATGAACGAAGGAATTGAAATTCTAAATGCCATTCAAGATGTGTATCTTGAACCTGGAATAACCGTTGCTTAAAACAACATTTTATGGGTTGGTTTAAAAGAATTAAAAGAGGAATTACCACATCTACCACCGAGAAGAAGGAAACCCCTGAAGGACTGTGGTGGAAATGTAAAGAGTGTAGTCATGTGGTTTCTTCTGAGGATCACGGTAAAAACAAACACGTATGTGAATCTTGTGGTTACCACGATCGCCTAGACGCAATCGGTTATTTCGACTTATTATTTGATAACGGAGATTTCACCGAGTTTAATGCAGAAATCACTTCAGCAGACCCACTTAACTTCGAGGACACCAAAAAATATACCGATAGAATCCAGGCTACAATTAAAAAAACTGGGTTAAAGGATGCTGTAAGAACCGCACACGGTAAAATTGAACAAAGCGACGCTGTTGTTGCAGCAATGGATTTTAAATTCATTGGGGGATCGATGGGATCTGTGGTAGGAGAAAAAATTTCCCTCGCCATAGACAAAGCCATTGAGTTAAATGCACCTTTCATTATGATATCAAAGTCGGGGGGTGCACGAATGATGGAAGCTGGATTTTCGCTAATGCAAATGGCAAAAACCAGTGCCAAGCTTACACTGCTTGCTAAGGCGCAACTACCATACATTTCGGTATTAACAAACCCAACTACAGGAGGTGTTACTGCTTCATTTGCAATGCTTGGAGACATTAACATTGCCGAACCAAAAGCACTAATCGGATTTGCGGGACCAAGGGTTGTAAAGGAAACAATTGGTAAAGATTTACCAGAAGGCTTCCAAACTTCAGAATTTTTGTTGGAGCACGGATTCCTTGATTTTATTGTATCCAGAGACGACTTAAAGGAAAAACTTGCACAGCAAATTCGCTTTTTCCAAGGATAATAAGAAAATTAGATTACCTTTGCGGGCCTAATACATAACATTCACGAAATAGTTTTGGCATGTATCTAACTACAGAAGTAAAACAAGAAATTTTTAAAGAACACGGTAAGTCTGAGAAAGATACCGGTTCAACTGAAGGGCAAATCGCTCTATTCACACACAGAATTAAGCACCTAACAGGTCACCTTAAGAACAACAAAAAGGACTTTAGAACTCAAAAAGCTCTTTTAGATTTAGTAGGTAAGAGAAGATCTTTACTAGATTACCTTAAGAAAAAAGACATTCAGCGTTATCGTGCAATTATTGCTAAATTGGGCATCAGAAAATAAGCTTGATTAAGGAATTACATATAATTTTATAACAAAAAGGGGCATCGAATTGGTTTGCCCCTTTTTGTGTTACATACACATATATACACAGAGAAAAAAATAAGTAAATGAAGCCTACCGGATTTTCGAAAACCGTAGAGATGCCAAATGGCAAACCGGTTACAATTGAAACAGGAATTTTAGCAAAACAAGCAGACGGATCCATCGTACTTCGTTGTGGAGATACCATGCTACTTGCTACAGTTGTAGCTAACAAAGAAGCAAAAGAGGATGTTGATTTCCTTCCATTAACCGTTGATTACCGCGAAAAATTTTCTGCTGCCGGTAGATTCCCTGGTGGATTCTTTAAGCGTGAAGCTAAGCCTTCAGATGCAGAAGTATTAGTATCTAGATTAATAGATAGAGCTTTAAGACCAATGTTTCCTAGTGATTTCCACGCGGAAACTCAGGTAATGGTAAGCCTTTTATCATACGATCCTACTGTAAGCCCAGATAGCCTTGCTGGTTTTGCGGCATCAGCTGCAATTTCAGTTTCTGATATTCCTTTCCACGGTCCTATTTCTGAAGTAAAAGTTGGAAGAGTTAATGGTGAGTTTATCATTAACCCATCTGATGAACAATTGGAAAACTCAGACATCGACATGATTATTGCTGGTTCAAAAGACAGCATTACCATGGTGGAAGGTGAGATGCTTGAAATTTCTGAAGCAGAAATGCTTGAGGCAATTAAGGCCGCTCACAAAGTAATTATTGATCAATGTATCGCTCAGGAAGAATTAGCAAAGGAAGTTCCTAACGCCTTCCCTAAAAGAGAGTACAACCACGAAAAGTCGAACCCAGAACTTTTCGAAGCAATTCGCAACTTTTGCTACGATAAGGTAAAAGAGGTAGCAGCTTCAGGAATTGCTATCAAAGAAGAGCGCAAGAGAAGATTCACCGAAATTAGAGAAGCTTTCCTTGAAACGCTTTCAGATGAGGAAAAAGCTGAAAATGCATTCCTTTTAAAACAATACTTCGGTAAGGTTGAGAAAGAAGGTGTAAGAGATGTTGTTCTTGAAGAAAGAAAGCGTCTTGATGGAAGAAAGCTTGATGAAATTAGACCTATTTGGTGTGAAGTAGATTACCTACCAGGAACTCACGGTTCTGCTGTGTTTACTCGTGGAGAAACTCAATCCTTAACTTCGTTAACACTTGGTTCTAAATTAGACGAACAATCGATTGATACCGTAATTAAAACGGGATCTGACCGTTTCCTTCTTCACTACAACTTCCCTGCTTTTTCAACAGGTGAAGCTAGACCTAACAGAGGTCCTGGACGTAGAGAAATTGGACATGGTAACCTAGCCATGCGTGCTCTTAAAAACATGGTTCCAGGTGGTAACGACAATCCATATACCATCCGTTTAGTTTCTGATATTTTAGAATCTAATGGTTCTTCTTCTATGGCTACTGTATGTGCTGGAACCCTAGCATTAATGGACGGTGGTGTTAAGATGAAAAACCCAGTTTCTGGTATCGCAATGGGTCTTATTACCAATAAAGATGGAAGTAAATACGCCGTTCTTAGCGATATTCTTGGAGATGAGGATCACCTAGGAGATATGGACTTTAAAGTATGTGGTACTACGAAAGGAATCACTGCTTGTCAGATGGATATTAAAATTGAAGGTCTTAACTACCAAATTTTAGAAGATGCTCTTGAGCAGTCTAAAGCAGGAAGACTTCATATCCTTAATGAACTCCTTAAAACAATCGACCAACCAAGAGAAGATTATAAGGAGCATGCTCCAAGAATCGTAAGCTTCGAAATTCCTAAGGAAAATATAGGTGCTGTTATTGGACCAGGTGGTAAGATTATCCAGGAAATTCAAAATGAATCTGGTGCTACCGTTGTTATCGAAGAAGTAAACAACAAAGGATTAGTGCAGGTTGTTTCTAACAACAAGGAGAGCATGGATAAAGCAGTGAACAAGATCAAGAGCATTGCTATTCCACGTGTAATTGAAGTTGGAGAGACATTTAAAGGAAAAGTTAAAGCCATCATGCCTTACGGTGCATTCGTGGAATTAGTTCCAGGAACAGATGGATTACTTCATATCTCAGAAATTGCTTGGGAGAAAATTGAAAATGTAAAAGACGTTTTCAATGAAAACGACCAGGTAGAAGTTAAAGTTTTAGGGAAAGATCCTAAGTCTGGAAAGCTTAAACTTTCTAGAAAGGTATTACTTCCTAAACCTGAGAAGAAGGAAGCGTAACAAGATTGCTATTATTCCGTTATTGATAGGGCGCTAATTCCCAAGCGCCCTTTCCAAACCCAAATAATAACTTTTGCTAGGCCTTTGGCCTTAAACAAATTAAATACCCTTAAATGAGGCAGCTGAAAATTGTAAAACAGGTAACCAATCGCGAAACGGCGTCTTTGGATAAATACCTTCAGGAAATTGGTAAAGTTGAGTTAATTACTGCAGAAGAAGAAGTAGAATTAGCTCGTAGAATTAAGAAAGGTGACCAGGCGGCCCTCGAAAAACTTACCAAAGCCAACTTGCGATTTGTTGTTTCGGTTTCTAAGCAGTATCAAAATCAAGGTTTAACACTTCCTGACCTTATCAACGAAGGGAACCTGGGACTCATTAAAGCCGCTCAACGTTTCGATGAAACTCGTGGATTTAAATTTATTTCTTACGCTGTTTGGTGGATTCGTCAATCTATCCTTCAAGCTTTAGCTGAGCAATCTAGAATTGTTCGTCTTCCTCTTAATAAGATTGGATCTATTAACAAGGTGAATAAAGCATTCTCAGAGCTAGAGCAAAAATATGAGAGAGCTCCAACTCCAGCAGAACTTGCCGAGATTCTTGACATGTCTGTAGATGAGGTTAAGCAATCGCTTAGAAATGCAGGAAGACACGTTTCTATGGACGCGCCTCTTAAGGATGGCGATGACTCCAGCTCTAACATGTACGACGTTCTTAGCAGTGCAGAAAGTCCTAGCCCAGAGCAAGAACTTATGCACGATTCTTTGCGAAAAGAGATAGATAGGGCTCTATCTACCCTTACTGCAAGAGAAGCTGATGTTATTCGTCTTTACTTCGGATTAAGCGGACAGCACCCAATGACCTTAGAGGAAATTGGAGAGAAATTCGATCTTACTCGCGAACGTGTTAGACAGATTAAAGAAAAGGCAATTAGAAGATTGAAACATACTTCTAGAAGCAAAATACTTAAGTCTTACCTCGGGTAAGAAATTTCCGAGTAGAATTAAAAGCCCAAAGGATTCTTTGGGCTTTTTTTGTTTGTACCTTTGTCAAAAATTATTTGCCATGCCAATTATTGCTCCATCATTACTCGCTGCTGATTTTGCCAACCTATCAAACGCAATTGATATCGTTGAAAATTCTCAAGCAGACTGGTATCATCTGGATGTAATGGATGGCGTGTTTGTCCCCAATATCTCCTTTGGGTTGCCGGTAATTTCATCTCTACAAAAGCACAAGAAAAAAGTTTTCGATGTACACCTTATGATCGTTCAGCCCGAACGTTATATCAAGGATTTTAAAAACGTAGGTACAGATATTCTAACTGTTCATTATGAGGCTTCCACCCACCTGCATAGAACAATTGGAGCTATAAAGGAGGAAGGAATGAAAGCGGGAGTGGCATTAAATCCTCACACACCTGTAAGCCTGCTTAAGGATACGCTAGCAGATATTGATTTAGTTTGTTTAATGAGTGTGAACCCTGGTTTTGGCGGACAGAAATTTATTGAACACACCTACAATAAGATCTCCGAACTAAAACGAATGGCACAGGAGGTAAACCCCAATCTATTTATAGAAATTGATGGCGGTGTCGGTTTAGGAAATGCGAAACAATTAGTAGACGCTGGAGCCAATGTGCTGGTGGCAGGAAGCTCAGTTTTTGGAGCTCAGGACCCTATAGCAACAGTGGCTGCTCTTAAAAACGTTTAGTTAGGAATTAACCCAATCTTCTAGGTACGCAAATTGAGGTGTTAGATTACCATCCAGTGTGGTTTGAGTAGCACGTTCAATTATTCCCTCATTATCTCCTTCAAAAAGATGAGGTAGCACATTGTTCATCAACTCCGCTCCAAAGTCTTCACTGGCATCCCTTGGTAATTCACACGGTAAATTATCAACGGCCATCACACCGATGGCATTCTGATCATTAAAATCAACTTCAGATTCTGTCCTTGGATCATATCCATAAAGAGGGTCTGAGATAGTTGAAGGCCGTAATGTTGACGCCACAGCACAGTCAATGTCACAAGATATATCCGCAACAACTTTCACATTAAAATCTGCGGATTTGGCATCCTCCCTGGAGAATATAAATGGACTTCTATTATCCCAATAATGACAAGCAATATACATGTCAGACACCTTAGCAAATCGCATGAAATTACTCTGATAGCCAACCGGATACCTGTAAAAATCCTCCGCAGTGAAATCATTTCCGTCCTCTCTTCTATTGTAATCTGTTACAAGAAGCTGAGCAAATACAGGGTGATCGAAAGTTTCATTTATAATAGCATCTGGTTCTACTTGCCTGATACCAATTTCTTCAAGTATCTCAATTGCTCCTTTCGCTACCCTACCAGCACCGGTTAAAACCATTTTAAATTTTGCATCAAGCTTCACATTTTTAAGCTCGCGCTCCAATTCTTTCCGGTCTGCACATTCATGGGCTCTTTTTAGCTCGTAATTCCCAGTTCTTACACCCCAGGCGTAAAAAGCATTATAAGCCCCTACAATTCCTGCGTAACGACCAAACCCGAGTAATCTTCTACCGCCTTCTGCTGTGACAACTTCATAATCTATCAGGCGAATTTTCTTATCGAGCAGAGCCTTAAGCAATCCTTTATTATACTCTTGCTTTTTAAAGGTGTGTGAAAAAAAGAAGTAGGTTTTATTAGGGATTAACTGATTTACAGGCACTTCCTTAACCCCTAGTAATACATCGCAGTCGCTACAATCATCTACAACCCTAACCCCTGCGCTTGTGTATTCATCATCAGAAAAGGCTCTAATTGGGCTGCTTTGAACAACGATCTCGACCTTAGGCCAAATTTCCTGAATTTGCCAACATTGTCTAGGAGAAAGTGGCACCCTTCTATCTGGGGGTGTTTTCCCCTCTCTAATCACACCTAATTTCATAGTAAGAAACTGTAGCGTACAAACTTAAACATATGCGCTTATTACTCGCATAACTTTACGATAATATCCCGAACCAAAAAGTAATAAATGGATAAGTAAAGGATATAGCTGAAACAGAGGTACCCGTTCCTGCCAATTTGCATCTAAAGGCTGGTTATACAGGTATGCATCATAAAATTCCTGGTCAAATCCTCCAAAGAGTTGAGTCATCGCCAAATCCATTTCTCTATAGCCATACTGTACCGCAGGATCATAAAAATATACTTCCTCATTATGGCAACCAATATTTCCAGACCACAGATCACCATGAATTAAAGTAGGTGATTCTGAAGGTAGTATCCCCTCCAGTTTCCCAATTAACCGTTCTGCCAACTTTAAATCATTTTGGGAAATCAAGCCTTGATTTTTGCATTTTTCGAAAAGCGGTTTCAACCTATATTCTTGAAGAAATTTGGCACCGCTTTCAACTCGGTCATTAAGCTGCTGCACACTGCCCATGTAGTTATGGTGCTCCCACCCAAAAAAATTTGATTGAATACTATGGAGAATGGCCAATTGCTCGCCAGCTTTTTTTTGAGAGCTTTTATTCAGAGCTTGGATATTGAGGTATTCCAAAATCAAATAAGCTTTCCCAACCGCAATTACTTGTGGAACCCTCACGACCTGAGATAAAGCTTGTAACCCATCGGCTTCTTTTGCAAAAAAGTCTCCAGGGGTATTTTCGTTTAGTTTGATAAAATAATTCCCCCTGTTTGTGGAAACTTTAAAGGCATTATTTATGGAACCACCACCAACAAATTGGATGTTTTCTACTGATCCCAGACCGTTATTCTTTAAAATTTGTTGTAAAAGCTCCTGCATAGTTACTTCCTTGCCCTAAGGTGCTAACTAATCCATATCTTTGCAAGTAATCTTGGGGTCGACTGGTTTTGACTACAAGAGAGATGATACAGTAAGCATGCCGAGCTTTGTTTGTTGGCTCGTAAATATCAACTTTCAACGCTTTAAATGGCGAAAACAACTATGCTCTCGCAGCATAATCTGTCTAAGACGATTATAGCTTAATCCTAGCCCGAAGTACAGTACGGCAGGACGAGAATCCCATCAACATTCTGTCTACCGGTGTTGATATACGGGGTTTCATTCAGGTGGAATAGTTGGCAAGAATTCTGGACTTGTCAGTGAAACCTAACAGAATAAGCTTAAAGTAGGCCGCAGTTAGTCAGCTTTAAGTCGAAAATTAAGTAACTGCTAAGCATGTAGAAAGCTCTATTGTTCCTTGTTTGGACGAGGGTTCGAATCCCTCCGGCTCCACAAAAAAAGCCCGTTCAATAATTGAACGGGCTTTTTTATTTCCTTTTTACATCCTATTTATATCTCTTTAGATCGTTAATGGGGAGAGTGATAATAAATTTGGTACCCGAATTCTCTTCACTTTCAAAGGTAACTGCACCCTCCATAGATTCTACCATAGAACGAACTAGATACAAGCCGATTCCCTTTCCATCTCCCTTGGATGTTAATCTAGAGAATGCGGTAAATGCCGAATCTACGTATTTCATATCCATTCCAATGCCATTATCAGTAATGGTTAGCTCCATGAAATCTTCATTGAGCTTTTTAGATGTTATATCTATTAAAAGAGGTACTACCTCCTGGCGATATTTTATTGCATTTCCCACGAGGTTTTTAAGGATACTGTAGTAGTAACGCTTAATTCCGAATGCCTGAGTAACCTTTAGGTTTTTCTTAAACTTCCCTTTATACGAGTTCAACTCATCTTTATATTCTTCAAAGATGTCAGAAACCACCTTTTCTAAATCCACCTTTTCAAATTCGGAAGACAAATCTTTTTGGTAGGATATCACTTCAATTAAGCCATCAAGCGTGGAAATTATCCGATTAACATTAGATCGTAATCTTCGTATAACCTCATCGTCCTCAGAAAATTCTTGTTTCTTAATATGGATATCTAATAAACCCTTCATATTAATAACAGGCCCTCTTAGATCGTGCGTTGCAACGTAAGCCACTTGCTCTAACTCACTATTACTACGCTGTAATTTTTTAGTTTGGGATCTTAATTCTGTTTCTGCTGTTTTTAATCGATCGGTATTAACAAAAGTAATTACCACCCCGTCTATTTTATTTTCCGAACTACGATATGGCACCATGCGCATTAAAAAGTTCGAATTATTCTTGGTTAGAACATCAATTTCCACAGGTTCTAATTTTTTTAAAACCTCATTAGAAAGGGTTTCAATTTCTACGTCCACCAATTTGGTTTTTAAATCAGATATCGGTCTTCCTATATCGTTTTCACTCAGGTTAATTATCTCTGCAACTGCATCGGTAAATTTCCTGATGTTAAGGTATCTATCAAGGAAAATGGTTCCAATTTCTGTACTCTGAATAAGGTTATTAAGGTCATCATTAATTTCAACCATTTCGGTAACCTTAACTTGGAATTCAGTGTTAACGGAGTAGAGCTCTTCATTTACACTCTGGAGCTCCTCATTTGTACTTTGCAGCTCCTCGTTCGAAGCAATCAACTCTTCATTAGTCGCTTGGAGCTCTTCATTTGATGTTTCAAGCTCTTCAATGGTATTTTGAAGAAATTCCTGCGTTTCTTTAAGTTCTTCCTCTAACTGAAGTATTCTTACATGTTGGTCCTTGTCCAAGTCCATCCCCGCGAAATCAATTTGATCCATTGGGATTTCTGTATCAGCCTCAAAGATAATACCAGTATATGGCGATTTAATTCCTTCTTGATGGTTTTCAACTGGAAAAGCGCTAATCTTTAACTTTTTTCGCTCCTCTCCTTTTTGAAAATTCACGTTATTAAAAACCACTCTTTCCTTGGCTTTCTTAACGTTTACTATTAAAGTATTAATTGGAAGGTATAGAGAATCTGGAACCATCTTAAAAATATTAAGATGAAACTGCTTTTTAGGAAAGTGCAAGTAATCCTCTACATCACCAAATACATGTACGATGTCATTTTCAGAATTTACAATTACTGTTGGAGGTAAAACCTCATCAATAATTTGATCCTTTATCCTATCAATAATTCTTGGTTCCTCCACTCGAGTTCTACCTCCCCCATAAGCCGTTAATTTTCCATTACTAGAAACCTCATTGGTAATTCTGGAAACTCCCGATTTAGGGGTGTTTGACAAATAAAACTTGGTTCTATTGTTACTAACCTTCCTGTATAATCTAAAGTTGGTGTTTATGGTTTCGAAGTTGTTCTCCTTTGAAAAGGGGGCTTCACTAAGCCCGAGAAACAGGCGCCCACCTGGCACTAATGAAAAATGTAGGTAACCAAGAACCTTTTGTTGAAGCTCTGCTTTAAAATAAATTAAAAGGTTTCTACACGAAACAAAGTGAATATTGTTAAAAGGGGGATCTTTTATGATGTTATGGACCGCAAAAACAATTAGGTCTCTCAGAGTCGACTTCACCTGGTAGGATTGGTCATCTAGCTTGTTAAAATATTTATTCACATATTCCTTTGGGAGCGATTCAATTTCCTCAATGGCGTACCTTCCTTTGGAAGCATAACTTACACTGGGAGCGTGCACATCCGTGGCAAATATTTTAATCGACTTTCCAGGGTGGAATTTATCTAAGTATCTTTTGAAAATAATAGCTAAAGAATATGCTTCTTGCCCCCTACTGCATCCAACAACCCAAACCCTTAATTGATCAGAATCTTCAAAATCGGCGATGGTAGCAGGAAGTACAAACTCCTCCAAATATGCAAAGGCCTCTGGATCTCTGCAAAATGCAGTTACGTTAATTAAAAAATCATTCCCAAGATTTTTTGCTTCCTGCGGGTGAGCTTGAAGGTAGCTCATGTAATCCCGCATTTTAGAAAAACTCATGGCCTTCATTCTTCGCTCTATCCTTCTGAGAATGGTATTCTTTTTATACAATGTGAAATCTAGGTCAAAATGTTTATTGACCGAGGCCAAAATCATATTGACAACAACTTCTGGACCTGCAGAATCCATTATCTCGTCATCCTCAAAATCCTCAGAAACTCCGTCTAAATAATTTGCTATTTCTTTGGCAATGTCCTCAGGTGGGCAAATTTTATCAACCAATCCCGTTGATATTGCACTGCTAGGCATTCCATTAAAACTGGCTGTTTCTTCATCCTGAGCAACTACAAATCCTCCTTTTTGTTTTATCTGTTCAATCCCTAGGGTTCCATCAGAACCAGACCCCGATAAAATCACCGCAATGGCCTTCTCCCCTTGATCGTTTGCAAGACTTACCAAAAAACTATTTATTGGATAATGCACAGACTTATCCTGCTGCCTTACAACGGTTTTTAATACTCCCTCTTCTACCCTAATTACCGTAGATGGCTGAGCGACATACACTTTCCCTCTTTCCAGTTGCTGTCCATCTTCAATAGGAACAATCTCCATTTCTGTATGCCTCCTCAATAATTCTGGCATTAAACTTTTATAGTCTGGACTTAAATGCTGAATAATTACAAAAGCTGTGTTCCTTTCAGATAAGGAACCAATGTTATCAATAAAGCTGTATATGGCTTGCAATCCCCCTGCTGAGGCTCCAATTGCAACAATTTGAAGAACATCCTCCTCTGGAGATTTTGGAGTTTTTGATTTATTGTTTTTTGGGGATGACTTTACTTCTGATTTGGCATTTTTCATAATTACAACCACCGGCTAGATTATACAGAGGAGGGAACCCTTAAAAAAGATTAATCAATCATCCAAATATAAAACATCCTTTGAATGAAAGCCTGCGAAATAACAAATTCCTCCGACCAATGCTAAGATCCATAGGTAATCATCAATGGGCATAGGAGGTGGAGGCGGTCCATTTTTTAATCCATCCTTACCAGATCTAGCTTTTTTTTTCTCAAATAGTTCACCTTCTTCAGCAAAGGGCAGCTTATCATCAAAGGGTTGTGCGAGTACATTAGAAGCGATAAAAAAAACAACTAGCACCGTTACTAGGGCAGTGTGGTAGGATTTCATGGTAGGTTTTTACCAATAAGTTAACCAAAATTCAAATACCCTAGGCGAAGAATCCTTTTACTTTTGCAGCATGAAAAAAGTAACCGAGTCGGACTCGCTATACAATGACATCCACCAATTTTCCTCTATAGAAATTGTTTCGGCAATGAACCAAGAGGATGCTAAGGTTGCTATAGCTGTGGAAGAAGCCATTCCCAGCATTGTCAGCTTAATTGACGCTGCTTTTGAAAAGCTTAAATTAGGGGGAAGACTATTTTATATTGGAGCTGGAACCAGCGGGCGTTTAGGCGTTGTTGATGCCTCTGAATGCCCACCTACCTTTGGAGTTTCGCCAGAATTGGTACAGGGCCTTATTGCTGGCGGGGATGGCGCCATGCGAAAAGCAGTTGAGGGCGCGGAAGATAGTCCTGAACTAGCCAAAACCGATCTGAAAGGAAAATCATTTTCCGAACGAGATTTCCTAGTGGGAATAGCTGCTTCGGGAACAACCCCGTATGTTATAGGAGGATTGAATTATGCTAAAGATATAGGTGCTGGATATGGATGTATAACTTGCAATCCTGGCGCCCCTATCATTAGTGCTTCTGCAAATCCTATAGTGGTTAACTGTGGTCCAGAGTTCATTACCGGATCCACCCGACTAAAAGCAGGAACCGCCACTAAAATGGTACTGAACATGATTAGCACCGCCCTATTGGTAAAACTCGGTCATGTACAGGGAAATAAAATGGTAGACATGCAACTGAGCAACGAAAAGTTGGTAGATAGAGGGACCCGTATGGTTATGGCTCAATTAAATATTTCTTACGACGAAGCAAAGACGCAACTTTTGAAACACGGAAGCGTTCGAAAAGCAGTAAATGCACATAAAAATTAATGCACACCCTTGAACCTTTTTACCGTTGGCGCTCTTTTTACGTTGCCAGCGAAGATGTAAATAGCCCCTTTTATCAGCGCGAATATTCAGAGTTTGAATTTACGCATGCCATCTACGACCACGTAATCCATCCGCAATGGGACGAAATTGGATCGCCCACCCTATTTATGAAATTGATTTATGCAGATTACATGGATGGGTATGCGGTTATAGAGCTTATTGGAGAATGGAACGACTGTATCCACAATGATATAATGATTCTGAAAAGAGACATCATTGATGAGTTGATGAACGCCGGATTATCTAAGTTTATCCTAATTGGTGAGAACGTACTAAATTTTCATTCTTCGGATGACTGCTACTATGAAGAATGGTTTGAGGATGTTGAGGATTTGGGTGGTTGGATAGCTCTTATCAACTTCAGGGAACACGTTATCCAGGAGTTTAGCTCTGCTAACATCGACCATTATTTTGTTTGTGGAGGCAAATTAGACGATCTAAGTTGGAGAACTTTAAGTCCCGAAAAATTCTGCAGTAATATTGAAAAATACGTTCAAAAACGATTGGCATAAATGAAATTGACCATAACGGGAGTTCCTGAACACTTTAATTACCCTATCGTAAGTGCTTTAGAGCAAAATCCGAATTTTAAAAACATCAGTTGGACTTACAGCTCTGGAGGTACAGGACAAATGTTAGCAAAATTAGAATCCGGTGAAGTCGATGCTGCATTACTGCTAACCGACGGCTTTATTAAATCTCAAGAGAGCAAGGAGTCTGCCCCGTTTTTTATTGACTTTTATATAGGTAGCCCGCTAGTTTGGGGGATACACACCCACGGCGATTCAGAACTCCCACAATTGCCAAATACCGTCTCATTGCCCGTTTTAATTTCGAGGTTCAATTCGGGATCGCATCTGATGTACAAGCTATTATGCCATCAACAGAACTGGGAGGAAAAGGCGAACTACAAGGTAATTGGCAACCTAGATGGTGCTTTAGAAGAGTCAAAAAGCAAAGAAGATTTTTTATTTCTCTGGGAAAAATTCACCACGCAGCCCTATGTTACAACGGGTAATTTTAAGAGAATTGGTGAAATCCCTACCCCCTGGCCTGCTTTTGTTTTAGCTGTCAGCCCCCGCATTGCAAAAAAAGAAGTTAAAGAAACCTTAACCGATTTATTACTAAAAGCTAAAGAGATTGCAGCTGCTCCAGGTTGTTTAGAAAAATTTATGACCTTCTCTAAATTACCAGCCGAACTAATTGAGCCCTGGTATCGAAACACCAGATGGTGTGGCGTTTCAAATGGAATTGAAGAATTGAAAAAAGCTGCCGCTATCTTAAAAGAAATCGGAACAATTGAGGACATCCCCAATTTCAAAGTTCTTTAGAATATTAATCCATGTATTCTGACACGGCACTTTTCGATGCAGGATAAGCATTAAAAGTTCCCGTACCCATTGCCACTTTTTCCCCTTTTTGATTGTGGATTACTGCGCTAGCCAGAATAATTCTGTTTCCGCGATATTCCACCTCCCCTATGCCTTCTAGTTCATCATTGAGGAAAATAGGTCGGATATATTGAATTTTAAACTCAACCGTAGCAACCAATTCATTTCTTTCTGCAGAAACAGACAGGGCAGAAACCCCAAGAATAGCGTCCATAAAACCTGCTACTGCCCCACCGTGGGCAACCCCCGGAGAACTTAAATGATCACTTTGAACCTTCCAATAGTAATGAATCACTCCTGGTCTCTTAACTTCGTAATGCATACCATTTGTGATTCCAAACTGATTTACTTGGTTGTAGATTTTAAGAATCTTAGGAAGTTCCATAATTATTTATTCAAAAGGTTTTCGTTCTATTGGTTAACGTTCAATCAGAAAGTTCGTTTTATATTGCAAGGTTAAAACAAACGACTCAGATTATTACCATGAGATATATTTCCGGGGCATTACTTTTTTCTGTTTGCATTGGGCTGTTTACAAGCTGTGCAACCCTTATTTACGGCACGAAAAGCCCAATATATATAAGTTCTACACCCAAGGAAATACCTGTATATGTTAACGATAAATACACTGGTGAAACACCAATGGTATTAAATCAACCCTACTCGTTTTCTAAGAAAATAGTTACCCTTAAGCTTTCGGAAAGTGATAAAGACCAATTTAATTTCATTGTTGAGAAAAAATTCCGTCCAATTTCGCTGATTGGCGCTCCCCTAATTATCCCTTTTGCTGTAGATCTCGTAACGGGGTCAGCTTTTGCCCACAACTCCTACTCCGTCTATTATAATTTTAATGACCAAAATAACAATTCCGCTTGGCCCTTTCAGATTGAGATTAAGAGTAAAGCTATCAAAATAGACCCTTTAAATTTTGCTGAAAATGGAACGGAAAAAAGAGGAATACTAAAGTCGAATTTTAAAACCTTCCCCGAATACGAGGAGAAGTTTGGATATGCTCTTACTGGAGTTTATGAGTCTTCGGACCCAGAATTTGTGTTGAACTACGCAGAACTCAACTCCAAGGAATACAAAAAAATAGCTGCAACAGAGGTGAAGTCATATACTGCCTACAGCAATAACTTTCACAGCTTTGGCGATTTACTTCCAGGAAACCAACTCATTCCCATTAGCTTTAAAAAAATAGAAGTTTCTAAGATTGATAGACTAGAGAAATCTGGAAAAAACGAGAAGAAAGATATACCGAAGAAAAGTAATAAGGTAAAGTTACTACCTAAGCTAGAGCAATTCTGGCCTGTTTTAACTTCTATGGGAGATAAACAGGTTTTGTTTCAGGCCTACCCTATAAATCAAAACTCCGAATTCTCATATAACTTAAAAGAAGAATTCTTCTCGTTGGATTACCTATTTGTTTTTGTCTTAGCAGATAAAAACCAAGCCATAGAGCTTTCTCCCGGTGAGTTAATGCAAAACATTTCGCTTTTTACCACCAATCCCTACCTAATTGAGTTGTGTAAAAACAGCAAAACAGACCTGGATCTGCAAAAGGCTTTAAACAAAGAAAACCATCACCTTTCCAACATTTTAGCCTTTGAATGGGCCCAGAAAAGTGGGACTCCATTTTTTGAAACCCTTCCTGGCAAACAAAAAACTACTAAAGAAAAAGAGGTTAAACCAAGAAAAGGTGACCCGGGCATAGTTGCCGATAACAATAGAGCGGCAGAAGAAAACAAAGAAAATCTCGATAAATATTCATCGAAAATTCAGTCTACCGATGCAGAACAAAGAAGTGAAGCCGATAAATATTATGGACCTGGTGCTCCTTGGTATTTAAGAGGAATGCTTAAACCTGAATACCGAGAGAGTGCAAAGGAATTGGGGCTAAAAGAGGAAGAAATCTACAACCCAAACAAAGCGCCAATAGATTCTACTAAATGGTTACGAGAACAAGGGTTTGAGCTCGTTCCACCAGATGTTAGTAAATTTAAGCCTGGAATAGATCCTGGCTACATAGATCCAAACGACCCGCGAAAGAAACCACACGAAACGGAAGGAACCCCTTGGTATCTGCAAAAGCCCGACAAGAAAAAGAACCAGCCGAACTCCCCCTCCCCAAAGGGAAAAAGCTGATAAAATATAGTGCTCCATGGTCCCCAAACTTTTAAAGTACGCCCTTATTTTCTGGTGCTGTGTAAGCACGTATGCCTATGGGCAAAGTTCTCCCGGGATTTTCATCCAAACAAGTCCGGAAGGCGCCAAAATTGAATCAAAAGGCAACTACGTAGGAGACACTCCTTTGCTTGTTAAGTATGATGATCTTAGAAAGGGCAAAATTGTGATTTCCAAAGAAGGTTACGATGAAGTGCGTATTCCTAAGGTAACTTCAAACAGTATATCGTTTCGCTTAAAACCTAAATCGGGATACAATAGAAACCCTGTAAAAAGTAGGTTTATAGCCGTATTTGAAACGGACACGCTTTACATAGACCCCTTCGAGTTAACCGATGCATCACGGTCTTTCAATTGCTTCGATGTTAACATGAATTACCAGGTTCTTGGAGCCTACACTACCATTTCGGCAAATAAAATTTATGGGTGCGGGTTAAAATATATTGCTCGCTACAATATGGCCGATCCTGTTTTTGCAAATTACCTTAACAGGGAGGAAATGCCCTTTGCCGTACAACAAATTCAAGTTGATGTACGAGATATTGCGCGCTCATTCCAAAAAAAATCAAAGAAACCCGTAGGACTTGGCCGATACGATTTTCAACAAATGTGGTATGTCTTGGCTGAAAATGGGAACAAAAAATTATTACTTCTCCCTACCGAATCTCCAATGGAAGAGAGTCGCAAATTCCAGCCCGAATTCTCTGGAAATATTCCACCAGCCCTTTATTATGGCAACCTTCTTTTTATGGAAGACAGTAGCTTAACCCTAATTAAAAACGATAATTTCCCTGCTCTAATACCTGAATTTTCTAACAACAGTACCCTAATGAATTCTGCGGGGCAGTTAGAAACCTTGGAGGCATTTTTTATGGCCTTAGAGGAAGACGAATATCTGATAGGCGAAATATTTACCGAGACATGGGGAAATAAGGCAACCAAATCGGGAAGAGACGAAAATAAAATTGAAGCCATATTGGCAGAAAGAAATATCCAGCGTTTGAGTATTGGAGGAGAGCAAGATTTACAAATAGATACCGCAGAAGCAGCGTACTTCTTTCAAATTAATCCAGAACGTCCTGCCTCCTCAACTGTTATCAAAGGCGAAAAAGCTACAACTGTTCAGCTCGACAAACCTTGGTATTTAAGATTTGATAGTAGTGCCACCACTTATCCAACCAAAACTATAGCCAAAGAAGATCAACTTTATTTTATACCCGAAGAAGGCATATTAAGAAAGGAGCAAAGCAAAGAAACCTGGTACTTAAAAAATGTGGATAATGAAGGACCAGATATGCTTGATCATAGCAAACAGAAATTCGAAAACAAGATTATTCGCCAGCCAAAAAATTACGGTAACGACAAGGAGTGGTACCTCCGTTCGCCGAATTGATTTAAAATCTGCTTTGTATAATATTGCATTTACCTTTTCTTCGCGGCACAATTGAGTTTTATGCTTAAAAAAGATCCTTTTGGATATTATTTCTTTTTAAAGAGGTTTTTGATTCTAACTCTTGGCACCCTTACTTGGTTTAGATACCGAGTGTACAATAAAGTAGATATTTCCGGAATGGAAGAGTTGGAAAAACTCTCAGAAAAAGGAGTTCTTTTTGTAGCCAATCACCAAACTTACTTTGCAGAGACCATCCTACTTTACCATGTGTTTTCGGCACATAAGAATGGAATCCGAAATAAACTACCTCTCCCATGGTACCTACTTAACCCCAAGGTGAGATTATATTTTGTTGCAGCGCTAGAAACCATGAAGGCAGGCTTTATTCCCAAGCTTTTTGCCTACGCCGGATCTATTTCAATTAAACGCACATGGAGAGAAGCTGGAAAAAACATTAACCGAAAGGTTGATCTTAAGGACATTTCAAATATTGGTACGGCCTTAGATTTTGGATGGGTAATTACCTTTCCTCAGGGGACTACTACCCCTTTTGTACCTGGGAGAAGAGGAACAGCACATATAATTAAAAAGTACAATCCTGTTGTTGTTCCGGTGGTGGTTGATGGATTTAGAAGGGCCTTTGACAAAAAAGGATTATTCCTTAAAAAGACCAATACCACTCTAAAAGTCACTTTCAAAGAGCCACTTCAGTTTTCTGAAAATGAAAATGCGGAGGAAATCATTGATAAAATAATGCAGGCCATAGAGCAACGCCCCATCCCTCCAGCTGTTGCTAATTTATAATCTGATATTTTAATCCGTACTCGTATTTGGTTTCTTGCTTTTTACCGAGTTTAACCCGTTTAAACCCAAATGCCTCTAGAATATCCAATAATGGAATTGGGCTTTTTTCCTTGACAAAAAAGTTAATGGAGCCATAGCCATTAATTGCTTTGCTATTAATCACTCGACGCAAAACCCAATGGATTTGCTTTAGGTCAAATCCCCCCTGCGAATGCACTTCTTTAATTACCAGTTTGGATTTTTTCTTTTGCATCACCACCGCAACCAAAAGATTTTCGCCTTTTTGAGATTGAGCTATAAGACAATCTTTTCCATCCCAATTTTTATTTAGTACCGATTTAACTTCTTGCTGGACGGAATCAAAATCCGCTATAGAAAAAACTACTGGAACCTTTATATCCTTCTTAGGCTTCATGCCCCGTTTTTCGAATTTGGCTTTTGCCTTTTTCTTCCTTTTAAACTGAACCCAAAGAAAAACACCAACAGAAATAAGGGCTAGGGCTATTCCCGCTATCCAGTACTTAGTTAATAGACGAGCTCTCTCCTCCCAACTTAAAACTTGTAAAATAATTCCTAGTAACACGAATAATGATAATTTTACGAGTGACTAAAGTAAGTAAACCCAATAGAAACCAAATAACTGCCATGCAAAAGACATTGCTTAAGCCACTAACTTTAATTTTAGTTGTATTAATCTCCTTTACCGCTTGTAACCAGGCTGAAGTTGCACGATTACAATCTGAGAATGCTGAACTTAAAGGCGAATTAGAAGAAATGGAATTCGTTTCCGCCCAAAAAGATTCAACCATTACCGATTTTTTCAAAGACTTAAATGAAATTGAAAGCAATTTGGTGGAGATTAAAAAGAAAGAGCAGGGACTGGTAAACAAAAAGTTTGATGGAGAAATTTCATCGGGGCAGAAGGATAAAATCATTTCCGACATTAAATCCATTAACGAATTGCTGTCTGAGAACAAACAAAAAATTAAAGGTTTAAGTGCAAAGCTTAAGAAGGCAAACATAAATATTGAGCAATTCGAACAAATGATTGCCTCAATGGAAGCTACAATAGATCAAAAATCTGTTGAAATTGATGAGCTCCGCACTCGCCTGGCTAATGCAAATGATGCCCTTGCAGCTTTAAACGATCTGTACATTGAGAGTGTAATGGAAGCCGAAGCAAAACAAGAGGAACTAAACAAAGCATATTATGCTTTTGGAACCTATAAAGAGCTTAGAGATAACGAAGTACTCACCAAGGAGGGCGGAGTTATAGGTTTAGGTTCAACTAAAACACTACGCGACGATTTTAACAGAGGATATTTTAAAGAAATAGATATTTCACAAACCAGCACGATAAAATTGTTTTCCGATAAGGCCAAAATTGTAACCAACCATCCAAGCAACAGCTACAGCTTGGAATTAAAAGACAATCAATACCTTCTTAAAATTAAGGAGCCAAAATTGTTTTGGTCATCGTCTAAATATCTCGTGGTTATAACTGGATAACCACAGAACCTCTAATAATAAGCATCCCAAGCCTTCATCATGGACAAATTCACCTATCCCCAAAAAGTATTACTAGCATGGGGTGAGGCCATTGTTGGCAACGAAAAAATTGCCAAGTGGCTTGTGGAAAATGGTTACCGCGAGTTGGTTATTTTTTCCATGGCACTAAAACATGATGAAAAAGCCAGAGAATGGCTCATGAAATCTGGATTCCAGCATTTAAGAGCCGTGGTAGATGGATCCGAGGGACAAAAAAGAGCTATAGACTGGCTGGTAAAAAACAATTTTGAGGCTCTAGCTAATGTTGCCCTGGCAGGGGATGGAAAGAAAGAGGGCTTTCTTTGGTTAAAAAAGAATAGGCAAGTTGAATTAATCCACGTAGCATTGAAAATCAAAGAAGTAAAAGATTTCATTGAAGACAGAAACACCGACCCACATAAATTTGGTTACTAAATGAATGCATCTTCCGCGCCATCCAAAGTTCCTTTTAAGTATAGGATGTTAAGAACATGCATGCCCATCCTAGAGAAATTTAGCCCCACCCTTATTGGTAAAATAGGTGCTAGAATGTTTTTAACTCCGCTAAGATTTCCCATACCTGAGAAAGAAGAACATCTGCGCTCATTGGCAGAGCAAAGCCATTTTAAAAGTGGGAATACAGATGTATACGGATATATATGGGGAAAGGAGAATAATGGCAAGAAAATACTCCTTATGCATGGATGGGCCTCGCGAGCAAGCCACTTTACCAGTTTAATTGAAACAGCAGTAGAAAATGGCGACACTGTATATGCTATAGACGCTCCAGGTCATGGTCAATCGCAGGGAAAACAATCAGATGTAATTCAATTTGCACAGGCTATATTAGATTGGGAACAACGGGTTGGAAAGTTTGATATTGGTATAGGGCATTCCATGGGAGGAACGGCGTTGTTGTATGCCATGACAAGAGGTTTAAGCCTCCAACACCTTTGTTTGTTGGCGGTACCTGCTGTTGAAAGTGAAATTATAAAGGTGTACTGCGACAAGCTTAACATTAGTGAAGCCGCTGGGCAACGTATCATAAACACCCTTGAAAAGAGGTTTCAAGCCCCTTTTAAAAAATATACTGCCAGTTACTTAGCAGAATCCATTTCTCCTCAGAGTGTGGCGCTATTTTTCGATAGGAATGACAAAGAAGTTTCGGAGAAAAATGCACAAGTATTGCACGATAAATTAACTCAATCGAAGCTCTTTTGGGTAGAAAGCTACGGGCACGCGAAAATGTTAGGCGATAACATATTGGCTAAACAAATACTCGATAATGCACGCGAGAGCGTAAAGGAAATGGAAGAACTCATTTAGTTCTTCCATGATCTTTTAGTGCTTTTGCAATAATCCACTCCATTTGCCCATTTACGCTGCGAAATTCATCTGCAGCCCATTTCTCTAGCTTGTCGTAGGTTTCTTGGTCTATACGTAGTACAAAGCTCTTTTTCTTAGGCATAGATGGATATTACTTATACAGGGTTCCTGTGTTTACTACAGGGGTTGCATCCTT
The DNA here is from genome assembly GCF_007995015.1 of Luteibaculum oceani. Classification (NCBI taxonomy): domain Bacteria; kingdom Pseudomonadati; phylum Bacteroidota; class Flavobacteriia; order Flavobacteriales; family Luteibaculaceae; genus Luteibaculum; species Luteibaculum oceani. The sequence continues at coordinate 14,291 of NZ_VORB01000006.1, read as the reverse complement.
GTCGCCGCAAAGAACAACCATTAGATTACTCACCATGGCAGCACGTTTTTCTTCATCAAGCTGTACCAATTCTTTTTTACTCAACTGGTCTAAGGCCATTTCAACCATTCCCACTGCACCTTCAACAATTTTCAATCGGGCTGCAACAATTGCAGTAGCTTGTTGCCTTTTAAGCATGCTTTGGGCTATTTCTTCGGCATAAGCTAGGTAACCAATTCTTGCTTCTAACACTTCTATCCCAGCGATTGCCAAACGCTCCGAAAGCTCCTCTTCCAAGGACTCGTTCACTTCATCCATCCCAGATCTCAGGGTAATTTCCTTTTCATCATCGTCGAAGTTATCATAGGCGTATTTACCAGCGAGTTTACGAACGGCGGCATCACTCTGCACCCGTACGAAATTCTCGTAGTTGTCCACCTCGAATGCAGCCTTAAAAGTTTCCCTTACCCTCCAAACTAAAATAACGCTGATGAGTATGGGGTTGCCCAGTAAGTCGTTAACCTTCACTCGCTCTGAGTCAAAATTCCTGGCTCGTAGAGATATCTTTTTACTCTTATACAATGGGTTGTAGAAAAAGAACCCGTTTTGTCGGATGGTTCCTACATACTTTCCAAAAAAGGTGAGCACCGCAGAACCGTTTGGATTGATGATGGCAAACCCATTGATGGAAATCAGGGCAAGAGGCAGACAGAGTAAGTACCATAAAAATGATTTCTCATTGCCTCCACTCGCTCCAAATACCAATACGGGAATTATTAATAAACATAGAATGACGGCAATTCCCAATAAACCGCTTTTCGGCTTTATCTCTTTTTCTAGCATTTTGATATTATTTTGATATCAATATGCAAAGAATTTTTCAATTTTCAAAAAATCGTAACCCCATTTGTATGCGCAGCTCCTCAAACTCAGGGCTATTTTTATTCCAGTATTCCAACCATTTAGCAGACTGTAACTCAAAGGCACTGCTTCTATTTTCAAGTACTTTTCCATCCTGTAAATAATCTATGCTCCACCCTAAAATTGGGTACGGTGCTTTATCCTCAATGCGCCAGGTAAAATGGAAATTTTCAGATTTCAAGGAATAGGTAGCTTCTTTATCCTTACGAATCCATTCAGCAAAAACCGTTTCCGTAAAAAATCCTCTATGTAAATAGCGATACTGATCTAACCCGAGAGCCAAAGTAACATCACCTGTTGGGAGTATATCGGGATTCATGCGCAGCAAGGCAAAAACCTCGTCCCAAAATAAATCTGCCTCTATAAAGAATCTTCCTTGTTGTTCTTTCTCAAAATAAGAGAACAGAGATAGGTCCATTTTACCCGATGATCTATTAGCCTGTGTAAAGGTTTGACCACACCAATCTTGAACCGAACTGGTAATTTTTGCCACCGGAAAACGCTGCTCGGTATTAATTGGGGTAAAGGAGGAAGTCATTACGCTATAATCATAAACCCCTGTATTAAACCGGTTTACCAGGTTACATTTAAGAACGGGATAGTCATTACCATCTTCAGCATCAGATTTCACCTGCACCCTACTATCAAAGGGCTCAGAAACGGTAATTAAAATTGCGCGGGCATCTCTTTGATAGCCGTAACGACTTTGCTTTCCCTCGTAATAAGCCAGCTCGGCCTTACCCTGATACCAAAATTTTGGAAAGCCAGGCGAAGCTTGGGTTTGAGGTTGATACACCCTTAGCGAATTCGAATTACAACCCACCAAAAACAAAAGGCTTAAAAAAATTACAAATGTTCTCATGATTTCACTTATTTCGTGTTGTCCATAAAAGGATATGCAATGAAAAAATACTTAGACCTAGCCGAGCATTGGCTTAACAATCACCTTGGGTTAACGGGAGACAACTTAATGTACACCCGATTAGGGATTTGGCTTTTAGTCGTAGGTATCGTTTGCCTTATCATTCAACAAGCTACCAAAAAAATCATCCAAAATGGGTTGGCAAAATTGGTTGCAAGAACCAGTACCAATTGGGATGACATTTTCTACAAACGAAAAACCTTTTCCTGGTTGTCTAACATAATTCCAGCTTTACTGTTTCAGGCATTAGTTGGATTTATTTTTAAGGACTTTCCCTCCTGGCATCATCATGTTTACGATATAACCTCTGCTTATATCATTTTTGTAGTGGTTGCTACCCTAAACTCGGTAATCTCCGCAATAAAGGAGATTATGGAAGATTCGGACAACTTTAAAGACAAACCCATAGACTCCTATATACAACTAGGAAGAATTATACTCTTTTTTATAGGCGGAATTCTAATTATCTCTACCCTTTTAGGGAAATCTCCATTTGTATTTCTAGGAGCAATGGGAGCATTATCTGCAGTGCTCCTTCTAATATTTAAGGATACCATTCTGGGCTTTGTTGCCTCCATACACATCTCTGTAAACGACATGGTACGGGTTGGAGATTGGGTAAGCATGGAAAAATACGGTGCAGATGGAGACGTCCTAGAAATTAATCTGGCGACGGTTAAGGTTAAAAACTGGGATTTAACCATAACCACCATACCAACCTACGCTTTTGTTTCAGACTCTTTTAAAAACTGGAGGGGAATGACTGAAGGAGGTGGAAGAAGAATCAAACGCTCCGTTTATATAGATAAAACCTCCATACATCACGTTTCCAATGAGCAAATAGAAAAATTTAAGGAGATTAAACTACTGAATGAATTCCTAGATAATAGACTTAAGGAAATAGAGGATTACAATAAAGAACGAGGGATAGATATATCCAATGGAGTAAACGGCAGAAGAATGACCAATATTGGAGTTTTTCGTTATTATGTGGAGTTTTATTTAAAACAACATCCTCAAATAAATACCGATATGACCTGTATGGTTAGACAACTACAGGCAACTCCAAATGGATTACCACTAGAAGTTTATGCGTTTTGCAAAGACAAGAGGTGGGTAGAGTTTGAAGCGATTTCGGCGGATATTTTTGATCATATATTCTCGGTGGCAAAACATTTTGAAATTCGCTTTTTCCAAAATCCTTCTGGAAATGATTTTAAAGCAATAATGAACAAGCAATAATATGGCCGATAGACTTTCAGCAGCACTTGCCTACCTTACAGTAATTGGTTGGGTAATAAGCTTACTAATTCACAAATCGAGACCTAAATACTTTATTAATTTCCATCTAAAAAACGCCCTGTTTTTACATGGTACAGCCTTTGCAATGAGCTTTTTAATGCGCTTTGCCAATAGCCTAGGCATATTGTTATCCTTAATTGGATTGGCTATGATGGTTTATTATGTTATTGGATTAATAAACGCCCTTATGGGATCTGAACAACCACTACCTTTTATAGGAAATTGGATTCAAGAGAAATTACCCAACTTTTAAAACAACTTTATGTATTTAAACGCACATGAAATAGACTTTGAAATTCTTGGAGAAGAACTTCAGTCGGTAGAAATAGAATTGGATCCACAGGAAACGGTAATTGCCGAGGCTGGAGCATTTATGTACATGGATAATGGCATTGCCATGAACACCCTATTTGGAGATGGATCTCGCCAAGATCAGGGCATTTTAAACAAGTTATTCTCTGCGGGAAAAAGAATCTTAACCGGGGAGAGTCTTTTTATGACTGCGTTTACCAATACAGACTACGGGAAAAGAAAAGTAGCCTTTGCGGCGCCCTACCCTGGGAAAATCATCCCCTTAGATCTTGCCCAATACAATCAGAAAATCATTTGCCAAAAAGATGCTTTTTTATGCGCAGCTAAAGGTGTTTCGGTTGGAATTGCTTTCCAAAAAAGATTGGGAGTTGGTCTTTTTGGTGGCGAAGGATTTATTATGCAAAAGCTCGAAGGCGACGGGATGACCTTTGTGCATGCTGGTGGTAATATTGTAAAGCGTGTATTAGGGCCAGGCGATACCCTAAAAGTAGATACAGGCTGCCTTGTTGCCTTTACTTCGGATGTTGACTACGACATCCAGTTTGTGGGTGGAATAAAAAACACATTGTTTGGTGGTGAAGGTGTATTCTTTGCTCAACTGAGAGGACCTGGCACAGTATGGATGCAATCGCTTCCCTTTAGCCGTTTGGCGGATAAGATAATTTCTAGTGCGCCCAAAATGGGAGGACGTAGAAAAGGAGAAGGCAGCATATTAGGCGGATTAGGAGACTGGTTAGACGGCGATAATTAATCGGTTAATAAACCTGAATAAAAAAAGCTCGTCATTAACATTTAACCCGCCAGAATGGTAAAATACACCCTCTCGTATTGCATTGTCTTTTTTGCTTTTGGATTTAGCAAATCGATTAATGCTCAGGAGTTATCTTCCAAAAGTCTAGAAGAAAATTTCAGAAAATTAAACCGCAAAAGCCTAGTTTATAAAAGCAGTAAAAGTCCAAGAAAATCCAATCGGCTTGCATTGGATAGCATGTGCATAAAAGAAGTAGAATCGGGCCAAGTGGTGTATACAGACATCTTTAAGTACGAATACGATTTAGTCTTAAAAACGCTTTTTAAAAAAAGCAGATACTACCAGGAGCCCGGAAATAGTGGCTACTATGGCTACTTTGAAAAAAGCTTCGATGAGAGCGGGAATTTAATTCGGCAGCAAGATTATGAAATGGAAGGTGGAAAATTGAAACTTAAACACCAAGACATCTTCCTCTACAAAAACAACAGATTACTCGAAACGTTGAATTATCAATATATCGGAGATGCAGATACCACCACCTTTCACACCTACCACTACTATATAAATGGTGTAAATAAAACGGACTCCGTATACTCGAGATATACAATTGCCGAAGGCGAATGGTATTTTGAGGGTGGCTGGTTGTACACACACACTCATTCTGGCCTATTGTCCACCAAGCGTTTCTTTCCTTCTTGGAACCCCGGCTTTGCAGACCATTATACAAGATTTACCTATGATAGCCTCGACAACCTGATTGAGGCAAAGCGAATAATCTGGGATGGCTCAAATTATATAGAGGAATGGAAAACAGAGTACACGCGAAACGAAAGGGGACACATTAAAACTGCAACCGATTATTCTGAGGGTATTAAGGAATCAATTTTTGAAACCAAGTACAATGTAAATGGCTTTTTGAGTGGCATTAACATTTATGAAATAGATGCTTCTGGAGATCCAAGAAAAACTTCTCGGTACGACCTTATTGACTCCGAGGAAATTGATTACGACCAATTACTGGTGGAAGAAGAAGAATACTTTCTAGCCGACTATAACCCTGGCAGAATTAATCGAGCTGATTACATGAGAATAGAAGAAACAGGCTTGTCCACAAAAGTTGGCGAATTAAATTTTTTCTGGAATGACAAAACTGTTGGTGTCAATGAGAAATCTACCCTCGATTTTACCATTTACCCCAACCCGAGTTCTGATTTCATAAGTATTAATATGGATAACAATTCGGTTGTAGAATACGCCATTACCGATGCCACAGGAAGAATGTATAAATCAGGTAGAATTCCAGTTGGACACAAAATTGACATCGGAGGTTTAGCCAAGGGGGTATATCAATTGCGAATTGACCAAGGCTATAAAAAAGGCTCCCTTTCGTTTTTGAAAAAATAAACAAAGAGACCATTCTCAGAATACTAAAAAGCTACTTTTAGCATAAACCAGAACAAACCAATAGAAACCTCGAACGTCTTCGAGGAACATAATCCCAACAAAATGAAAAACTTAACCCTATGGGCTAGCACTGCCCTTTTTGCTTTTGTAGCAAGCACATCTATTTCTGCACAGGAAATATCGGCGCAGAACCTTAAGGAAAACTTTAAAAAGTTAAACCGTAAAGGCCTAATAAAAAACGGTAACAAAAGCCCAAGAAAAGCTTCCCGACTTGCTTTAGACAGTATGTACTTCAACGAGGTGGAACTGGGACAAGTAACTTACTCGGATATCGTAACCTATGAATACGATTTAACCCACAAAGAAGTATCTAAATCCGCCGGATATTCCGAAGAATTAGGATCGAGAGAATACTACGGTTTTTACGAAAACACCTTCGATGTTAATGGCAATATTGTCCACTATAAAGATTTCGACTTTGATAACGGTGTTTTATCATTAGGGAATGAAGAAATCTACACCTTTGAGAATAATCTTCTAATAAAAACTGAATCCAATACCTATTGGGAAACCGACACCAATTCTAGCCGGACATTCCATTTTTATGTTGAAGGAAAGAATGCTTTAGACTCAGTTTTCACGTTATATGGAGATGGCAAATGGTATTTTACATCGAAATGGACCTATGAATACAGCCTCTCGGGGAAGATGACTAAGGCAAACTATTTTGATGATTCTAACAATGGTGCCAACCCTAACTATTACGATGGTTATATTTATGATGGCAACGACTGGTTAATTGAAGAAAACAACCATCATCACGATAACTCCAACCCGGGTAATTATACCGAAAATTGGAAAACAGTCTATACTCGGAATGTCAAGGGGAATATCCTAACCTCTAGTGATTATTACGAGGGCGCATTAGAATTTATTTTCGAAGCAGAGTATAGCAATAATGATTTTATTAATGGCATTAACTTGTACAATGTTGACTCAACGGGAAAAGCTACCAAATACGGCAGATACGACTTTATAGATGCAATGGAAATGCCTTACGAACAACTGCTGGTTGATGAATGGGACTATTTACCTATGGATTTTAACCCTGGCAGAATAAACCACATCGATTTCTTGATGATAGACTCACTGGGACTAGAAAACAAAGTGGGAGAATTAAGATTTTATTGGAGCAGTAAAACTGTAGGTATTAGCGAAATACCAACAATTGATTTTACCATTTCACCCAATCCGAGCTCCGATTTCATAAGTGTCAATTTAGAAAACAATTCCACCATGGATTACACCATTACAGATGTTGCTGGAAGAATTTTGAAATCGGGCAGAATTCCGGCGGGATATCAAATTGATATCCAGAGATTAAAAACTGGGACTTACCATTTAAATGTTGCAGTTAGCAACGGAAAAGGAAGTACCACTTTTATCAAACAATAATAAAACTCTCAACTTTTAATAAAGCTCCTTCGGGAGCTTTTTTTTATCCATGCAATTCAGTTTTGGAGTATTTTCGCGCGCGCCAAATTTCAAACTGATTGGAAAACCCTGTTTATGAAGACATTATCGACCAGCTTGCAGTGCAAGACTACGCGATAAGTCATACCCTTATGGACGAGAAACTACTTTCTCGTTTACGAAATCATCTCATCAGACTTAGAAATGCTGGAGAGTTAAGAGATGCAGGAATAGGTAATAAAACCAATTTCGAAGTAAACATGGAGATTAGGTCGGATCAGATAAAATGGATCAACCAGCTAGAATGCAACGCGCTTGAACAACAATTTTTCGACGCAGTACAAGACTTTAGCAACTACTTAAATCGGACCTGTTTCACAGGAATTAAGAATTGGGAGTTTCACTATGCCAACTACCGCAAGGGCAGCTTTTTCAAACGCCATTTCGATCGTTTTAAAAACGACAATGGTCGCAAATTTTCCATAGTGTGTTATCTCAATAAAAAATGGGTTCTTGGAAATGGAGGGGAACTAGTTTTGCACCTAGACAAAGAAGTAGTGGTAGAACCGAAGTTTGGAACTGTGGTGGTATTTAATTCGGCCCTTGTGGAACACGAAGTAAAAATCGCGCACAAGAACCGAATTTCTATTACGGGTTGGCTAAAGTAGCTTACTGAACTTTAACTTTTGATGCTGCTTTGGCACCTGTATCACGCAAGACTTTAACATCAGAATCAACGGGTCCATTAACCAATACGACACCCATTCTACGGTACGGACGGGTATTTGGCTTCCCAAATAATCGAATGTCCAGATTAGCTTGATCTAGCGCTTCGCTCACCCCTTTGAAGGTGGGTGTTTTAGTAGAAGTACCCATTGCCAGAATTACCGAAGAAACTCCAGCTTTTTCAAGCGTAACCTCGTGAATTGGCAGGCCTAAAATAGCTCGTGCATGCAATTCGAACTCACTAAGATTTTGCGTTCCAGCAAGGGTTACCATTCCGGTATCATGAGGTCTTGGTGATAATTCCGAAAAATAAACACCATCATTTGCGATAAAGAACTCTACCCCCCAAATACCTGCTCCTTCAAGAGCCTGAGTGATTTTATCTGCCATTTCGCAAGATGCTTTAAAGTCTTCATCTGAAATAGCGCAGGGCTGCCAACTTTCCTGGTAATCTCCTCTCTCCTGTCTGTGGCCAATGGGTGGACAAAACAAGGTCGCTCCATTTTTTTGAGTTACCGTGAGCAGTGTTATTTCAGTATGAAAATCAACAAAAGCCTCAATAATAACTTCCTTTACATCCCCCCTACTGCCTTCCATTGCGGCGTTCCAAGCATTTTCAATATCCACCTGCGACTTTAACACCGATTGCCCTTTTCCACTCGAAGACATTAATGGTTTTACCACACAGGGAAACCCTATTTCATTAACCGCATTTTTAAAGTCGGATAAATTATTAGCATACAAATACTTGGCTGTTCTTAATCCAAGCTCCTTGGCGGCTAGGTCTCGAATTAACTTTCTATTCATAGTAAAATTGGCTGCCTTGGCACTGGGAACAACCGTTATTCCTTCTTTTTCAAAATCATAAAACTTTTCGGTTCTAATGCTCTCCACTTCGGGAACCACCAATTTGGGCTGATGTTTGGCAACCACCCTAGCTAAAGCTTCTCCATCGAGCATATCAAACACTTCGTATTCATCTGCCACCTGCATAGCAGGTGCACCTTTGTACGAGTCGCATGCAACCACGTATTGCCCTAGTCTTTTTAAAGAGATGACCAATTCTTTTCCTAATTCACCAGATCCAAGAAGTAATATTTTATCCACCATTGTTATTGCTTTGTATTAGGACAAACCTAATTTTTTATCGTTTAAAAAAGGATATTGCGAGCCCAAAATGGATGTTAAAGAAGAACATATTGTACCTCAAATTCCTGCTCCTATTCGCTTAAGTGATTACGGTGGAGGGATTTTCGTCTCCATCCCCTCGCGCAAAGGCGTTAAAAAGGCCATAGAAAAAGGTTGGGTTCTAATAAATGGAGAGAATGCCAAAACAGGGGATTGGGTTAATGAAGGAGACCAAATTTGCTTGATAAGAACCGTTAAAAACAAACCGGATAATGTACGCCTTAAGTACCCTGTGGTGTTTGAAGATGAGTTTCTGGCCATTGTAAATAAACCTCCTGGAGTATTGGTAAGCGGCAATAGAAAATGGACCTTAGAAAACAGTTTTTCCAATACACTGCGAAAAAGTACGCAGTATGATGCGTTGGATTATCCAGAACCCATACACCGATTAGACTACCCTACCACCGGAGCCTTGTTGGTTGGGAAAACTGCCAGTGCGGTTATAGCGTTAAACCAACTTTTTGCTCAACGAAAAATCTACAAATCGTATTTAGCTGTTTGCATAGGCATACCTCCAAGTACATTTGAACTAAATTCAATCATAGAGGGCAAATCTAGTTTTGCAATGGGTGAAACCATTGCCTCGGTTCCATCACCAAGATTTGGAAATCTCAGTTTGTTACGATTGCACTTAGGAACTGGAAGAAGGCATCAGCTGAGAATACAATTAAATGAATTGGGTTTTCCCATTTTGGGGGATGATAAATATTTCAACGATAAGGACTTAATTTTAAGGGGTAAAGGACTTTACCTACATTCGTATAAGCTGCATTTTAATCATCCGATAAAAGGATTAGAATTAGCACTAACAGCAAAGGCTCCGAGAAAATTCTTTTCTATATTCGGAGCAGAATTTTACCATGGCAGAGTTTGAAAGTAGCGCTATATTGCTAATAGACGACGATGATACGTCGAACTTCTATAACAAGTTTATCCTGGAAGAAGCCCAAATCGTAGATAAAATTTATTCCACGGAGACCGCCGACGACGGTTTGGATTTGCTCAAAAAACTTGATTTCCCACCAAGGTTAATACTTATTGACCTTAATATGCCCTTTAAAGACGGCTGGGATTTTATGGAGGATTATTTAAAGCTTGGAATCGAAAAACAAAGTCCTAAATTGTTTTTCTTATCCAGCTCCATTTTACCAGCCGACAAAGAAAAGGCAAACGATCATCCTAGAGTGGATGGATTTATCTCCAAACCCCTGGATATAGACTTTATCAAACGCCAAATTTCTGCGGTGGTTTAAATCTGTTTGGTTTTATTTCTTTTTCCGGGTGGGATTTCATGGCGGCACATTTCATCCATCCACCTTCTATGAAGACTATCAGATCTTTGAATAAAGTCTTTCAAGAATTGATCTTGTCTATCGAAAAAGTCTTGAAATATATTTGGCATGTGAAATTCTGGTGATCCAAAAAAAAGTTGCGTATCCAAGCCCATTTTATTCCATCCAAATGACCGGAATAGGCTATCCACATTCTGAAAATCTCCCTCCCATTTTTGATGAGAACTAAAGAAATAGGTGGAGTCGTAGGAAATTAAATTTCCGTTTTCATCATACTTTTTATTTACAGACCAAGACCCCTTTGGATTTTCGGGATTAGTATTGGTTTGTTCTTGCCCCTTGCATGACCATACTATAAATGAGAGCAATAAAAAGACTAGATTTTTCATGGCTAACGAATTTTAATAGTTCGCTTTCTTCCACTTAATCTTTTCTTTAAATCTTTTACCCATTCCCCAAATGAACCTCCTCGCTTTATGCTAATTGATTTATTTGCTGGGACAAGTAAAACATGAGACTCGTAGGTAAAAAACCCCATATCAAAAGGATTAAATAGGTGTTTGTATGCCCTATGAGTTGAGTAAACTCTCCAACTGCGATAGGCATTCGAAGATGACCTAGATGAATTGCTTGGATTCATCCAATCTCTAAACCTTTGAACCAGTTTTTTCAACTTTTTCATAACTCAAAAATTTTATAAGTGCCCCCGAGGGGGCACTATAATTACTTGATAGCAATTTGACGCATTGGTTTAGTCAGCTCCGCTTTTTTGGGAAGACTTACCTTTAATAAACCATCTTGGTAACTTGCTTCAATATTGCTTTCATCGATGGTCTCGGGAAGAGTAAAGCTTCTTTTAAAGGAGCTGTAATTGAATTCACGTCTTGTGAACTTCTCAGGGTTCTCATTGCTGGAAGAGCTATTTCGCTCTTCTTTAATTTCGGCTGATAGGGTTAGAAGACGGTCGTCGAGATCTATTTTTAAGTCTTCTTTAGCGTATCCAGGTGCTGCCAATTCAAGCATAAACCCTTTTTCGTTCTCCCTAATGTTTACTGCCGGAACTGATAAAGCTCCATCAGACACTCCGTTAGTAATAGGCCAGTCTTCATTTAACAAGCTGCTAAAAAAATCTGGCAATAGTCCGTTGTTTCTTTTTACGATAGTCATAATTCTTGATTTTTAATTGGTTTTCAATTTCATTCAACCATTCCACAACAAGCTGTTTGCCAGATAGTTAGCCCAGACATTTTTTCATGCTCTATTTTTAAAATCTGTTAATCGAAATGTCATTTCATCCAAGTAAAATGCAATTTTGACAATCTGGATAACTGCCATAAGACAAAGATTCAGTCGATTCATCCACAATGTTTTTTGGGTAAAATGCTATGTCGAGGAAATCGCTAATTTTGCAAGCCAAATCGAACAGAAAATTTTAACTATAAAAACGCCATTATGAGTAATAGCAAGGGTAAAATTCACTACACCATCACCGATGAAGCTCCATTTTTAGCAACGCATTCTCTTCTTCCAATTATTGAAGCTTATGCGGCAACAGCTGGAGTTGAAGTAGAAACTAAAGACATTTCCCTTGCGGCTCGTATAATTTCTCAATTTCCAGAGTACTTAACCGAGGAGCAAAAAGTTCCGGATACCCTTGCCGAATTAGGGAAAATGGTAAAAACTCCAGAGGCGAACATTATTAAATTACCTAACATCAGTGCTTCCATTCCTCAGCTTACTAATGCAATTAAGGAATTGCAAAGCCAGGGGTATAAACTACCTGATTACCCATTTGAGCCAAAGGATGACAAAGAAAAAGACATTCAAGCTCGTTACGATAAGGTAAAAGGATCGGCTGTAAACCCTGTTCTAAGAGAAGGAAACTCTGATCGTCGTGCGCCAAGAGCGGTTAAGGAATATGCCAAAAAGAACCCACACAGAATGGGTGCTTGGAGTAAAGACTCCAAAACTTATGTTGCCAGCATGTCGGGTGGTGACTTTTATGGATCTGAGAAATCAACCACCATTAAAGAAGCAGGATCTGTTCGCATAGAGCTAAAAACCTTAGATGGAAAAACCGAGGTTCTAAAACCAGAAGTGAAGCTACAGGCAGGTGAAATTATCGATGCTGCGGTAATGAGTAAGGCAGCACTAAGAGCTTTTTTAAAGCAATGTAAGGAGGACGCAAAAGCAAAAGGTATACTATATTCTGTTCACCTTAAGGCGACCATGATGAAGGTGTCTGACCCCATTCTTTTTGGTAATGCCGTTAGCACCTATTTCGAGGATGTATTTGCTAAGCACAATAGCACCTTCGAAAGCTTAGGAGTAAACCCTAACAACGGTCTAGGAGATCTTTATGCAAAACTTGACGAGTTAGACGGAAATAAAAAAGAGGAAATTATTGCCGATATGGAAGCTGCTCTAGGGGCTGGTCCAGATATCGCTATGGTTAACTCTGATAAAGGAATTACCAACCTTCACGTTCCTTCAGATGTTATTATCGACGCATCGATGCCAGCAATGATTAGAACTTCTGGGCAGATGTGGAACAAAGAAGGGAAACAGCAAGACTGCGTTGCTATCATTCCAGACCGTAGTTATGCTGGTGTATATAGTGAAACCATTAATTTCTGTAAAGAACATGGAGCCTTTGATCCAACCACTATGGGATCTGTCTCTAACGTTGGTTTAATGGCTCAAAAGGCAGAGGAGTATGGGTCTCATGATAAAACTTTCCAAATCCCTTCTGCAGGTAAAGTTGCGGTAATTGACAATAATGGAAATACCCTACTAGAGCACGACGTAGAAGCTGGTGACATTTGGAGAATGTGCCAGGTAAAAGATGCTCCAGTTAAAGACTGGGTAAAGCTTGCAGTAAACAGAGCAAAAGCCACTGGAAACCCTGCGATTTTCTGGTTGGATAAAAACAGAGCTCACGATGCACAGCTTATTGAAAAAGTAAATACTTACCTAAAAGATTACGATACAACTGGATTAGAAATTCACATCCTTTCTCCTGTTGAAGCAACCCGTTTTTCATTAGAAAGAGTGAAGGTTGGAAAAGATACCATTTCGGTTACAGGAAACGTATTAAGAGATTATTTAACTGACCTATTCCCTATTTTAGAATTAGGAACCAGTGCTAAGATGTTATCTATCGTTCCATTGATGAATGGCGGTGGATTATTCGAAACTGGGGCTGGAGGATCTGCTCCTAAGCACGTTGAACAATTTGTTGAAGAAAATCACCTAAGATGGGATTCATTGGGTGAGTTTTTAGCCCTAGCTGTTTCACTTGAGCATCTTGCTGAGAATCACAACAACGAAAAGGCTAAAATTTTAGCAGACACCCTTGATACAGCAACTGGAAAACTTTTAGATAACGGAAAATCTCCATCAAGAAAAGTTAAGGAGTTGGATAATAGAGGAAGTCATTTCTACCTGGCAATGTACTGGGCAGAAGCATTGGCAACTCAAAATGCAGACAAACAGCTACAAGAAATCTTCACTCCGATTGCTGCGGCTATGGAAGCTAGCGAGGAAACAATAGTTAACGAACTTAACGAGGTACAAGGAGTTTCTGTGGAAATTAAGGGGTACTACCATCCAGATAGAAGCATAGTTTCTGAAAAAATGAGACCATCTAATACCCTAAACAGCATTCTTGCTGGAATTACGGCAGCAGTTAACTCTTAAAAAAGGGCACCAAGTATAAATTTTAAAGGCGATCTCGAGGGGTCGCCTTTTTTGCTTATTGGCGAATTGGCTAATTAGCACGCCCGATGCCTTGGTTTTTTCGTTGTTATCGAAGAGTGTGGTCACCGAGTGATCCCGCAGTGAGCGGGATCCCGTAAGCCATATTCGAATTCAGGAAAAACCCTTCATCAATTTATTGTCTTGTCCTGAAATAGGTTGACACAAAATCAACCAAAATGAGACAATTAACGCGTTACTCAGAAGCCTTCAAAAGGCAAGTCATCAAGGAGTACTTAACCACAGATCTTACTACGGAAGAAAT